>NZ_JAMOKX010000003.1 GCF_023646285.1 Helicobacter colisuis
AACCTAGAAGTTAAGCTCTTCTTCGCTGATGATACTGCAACTTTCAGATGTGGTAAAGTAGGACGGTGCGGAGATGAGAGTGTAAAAGAAAATGAGTTTTACTGCTTTTTAATTCTTCCTTGTAAATTTTAACATCACTCTTGCTATCGATATTAGTATTTAGCATTACTCTTATTCTTACTATTGCACCATCAATATTAGAAAAGCTACAATACTTTTTAAAATATTTAAATTCTCTCTAAAAATTATACATAATTCTATAAATGTATAGGCTGGAGATATATGAGAGATTAAAGATTAAAGATTAGATTTGGAGAATGGAGTTAGAATACTTGAGAGCTACTTCTCTTTAAAATTTAAACGCTAAACCATTAAGATTGTGCTATTAATATTTGATATTACTCTTACTGCCTTATGTTAATATTAATATTTTTCGTTGAAATATTTGATTAATGATTGTTTGGTGAATAGACAGATAAATAGAAATTTAAGAGGATTGGGAATAAAGTGTATAAAAGATAGAAATTTATGATTGTCTATGCTAAAGAATAAATGTGCGAAATGGTATGTATTGGGAGTAGTAGAATAATATGGGTTTAATAGGTATTCTTGAAATATTAGCAGAGAGTTTTTGATGCTTTAGTGGTTGCTAGTATGGGGAATTGGGTTTGGGGTGGAGATTTACTTTAAGGTAAATGTTGCAAGATTAAAGATTCTGCTTGGAATCTTTGTGGTTAAAGGCTTGTATTGGTTTTTTGAGTGGGTGTATAATGATAAACTTTGTAATTTTAATATTAGGATTGTTAGGTGGAATCTAAAAATTAAAAGATAGAAATTCTAGCATTAAAAGAAAATAAGCGAGATAAAGAGTTGCTAGAGATTGAAAGGTTTAGTATGTGGGGGGTTGGATTGTTGATTGTGTTAGTGCAGGGTTTTTGCTAAATGAGAGTAAAAGGGTTAGAGTGGATTGGAAATGGAGTGTTAGTTTGAATGTTTGTGGGGTTTAAATTTATTTGGATTATTGGTGACTAGTTGTAGTGGTTTTTAAAATCATTGATAAATATATTTAATAGTGATTAATAGTGATAGGTGAGTTATAAGGCGTAAGCTTTGTGAGATTCTTTGGGATAATTGTTTATTTGTGGGTTGTGTGAAATCTGTTCTTTTTAGTGCTTTGATAGATGAGTAGTTTTTTGCAGATAAAACAATTATTGTGAAATAGTTTTATGATTTAAAGTAATTTATTTATATAAAAATGGTTACTTAAAGTAACTATTTTTATATGTGCCTAATTATAAAAATTATCTTATTGTTTATTCTTATAGGTATTTGCTTGTAGGATTTTGAAAGCTTACAAGTTTGTTTTAAAAATCAATAGAACTTCATTGTCTTTTTGGATTCATCAAGCCTTATATTAAAATATCTTAAAGTTAAATAAGTCTTAATGGCTTTGTTATGAATAATAAAAAGGAGACAATATTATGGATAAAGTTGTATTTATTACAGGAGGTTCTACAGGTATAGGTAATGCTTGTGTGCATAAGTTTCATTAAAAAGGCTACAAGGTTGCTTTTATGGATATAAATCAAGAGGAAGGGTGTAAAGTAGCATAAAATTTGGAAAATGTTCTTTTTATAGCGGTAGATACCAAAAAAGAAAGAAGATATTAAAAATGCTATTGCCAAAGTGGTAGAAAAATTTGGAAAGTTTGATGTAATTTCTTTAAATGCAGGTATTCATCGTTGCAATACCATTCTTGATATTAGCGATGAAGAGTTTGATTTGATAATCCAAACAAATATTTATGGTTATGTTAATACTATGAGACTTGCTATTCCTTATATGAAAGAAGAGGGTGGAAGTATTGTGATTAATGCTTCGGATCAATGTTTTGTTGGTAAGTCAAATAGTTTTGCATATGGACTTACTAAGGGTGCTTTAGGGCAGATAACAAAGTCTTTAAGTATAGATTTAGCTCCAAAAATTAGAGTAAATGCTGTGTGTGCTGGGACTATTAGAACTCCGATGACAGAGAAGTTATTTCAAGATTTTGCAAACATTACGCATAATGGAAATACATATTTTTATTGGCAGAGCGAAAGAGAAAAATATCCTTTAAAGAAAATAGGACAACCTAGTGAAGTAGCAGAACTTATCTATTTTTTAGCAAGCCCAAAGGCGAGTTTTATTACAGGGGAACTTTATTTGATTGATGGTGGATTGACAGCTGGGATTCCTCATTAAATATAGTTTTTTCTTAAGAAAAATATTTCGTTGGTTTGTTTTATAAAGGGACATTGTAAAATTTGTTTTTCTAAAAGTTAAAGATTTTTATGTTTATTTTTTTTAAAACTCTTGCATTTGTAAAAACTTTGTGTTAAAATCGCAGTTAAGCTTATGAGTTTAGATTCTAAGCTTTAAGCGAGAAATCTATTATGCAAACTCTGACTTTAAACAAATTCATTTTGTTTTCTGTGTGCGAAATTTTGTATAATCAGATTGTAATTTCGAAATTCAATCTTAAGGAGATTAAAATGAAATTTATCAAATTAAGTCTTGCAGCTAGCGTTGCACTAGGTGCATTATCTACAGCGAGCTTTGCTCAACCACTTGAAGAAGCGATTAAGGGAATTGATGTAAGCGGATATTTAAGATACCGATACAATGACGACAGATACGACAATGGAAAGGGTAATGTAGATAATAGTAATGCACAACACCAATGGAGAGCAGTAGCGGATTTCAAAACACCAGTGGTAAATAATATCGCATTAAATTTTGGTGTATGGTATCAAACAGCTAACCAAAATGTAAATCATGGAAAAGGAACAGGAAATGAAACTCCTGGAACAGCTCAGGCATTCACAGGTAGTGGCTTGGGTTCAGGTTCTGATGGTGAGTTTGGTGTAAGAGAGTTTTATGCGACTATTACTCCAGATAGCACAGCGACAACAATCAAAATCGGTAAGCAACTTCTTGATACACCTGTAACCAATGCGGCTGATGGTGATAGAGGAACAGGTATCTTAGCGCTTAATAGCGATATTCCAAATCTTACTTTAGCAGCTGCAGCATTTGATTCTTGGGCTATTAATGAAGGTGTAGCTTTTCAAGATGATTACTCTATTGATAAACCTCTTTATGCTTTAGCGGGTATCTATGGAATTGATACTAACTATGGTCGCTTTGGCGGACAACTTTGGGGATTCTATATCGATGATGCGGTAGATGCTTTAGTATTTGGTGAGCTTTCATGGCAAGGTAGTTTGCTTAGAGCAAAATTACAATACTCTTATGCGGCATTAAATAATGATGCTGATTCTGTGTTTGCTGCACTATATCTTGGTGGAAATCCTGGCGGAAAACCCAAAGCAAATATTTCAGAATCAAATGATGCTTTTGTAGTTGAAGTGGGTGCAGATTTCAGAAATTATTATCAACTTCCACTAAATGTAACTTTGGGATATATTACAAACTTCGCAGATGGAACAGCAGTAGCTCTTGAAGATGAAGGAAGCAATGTATCAAGAAAAGGTAAAATTTGGTGGCAAAATCGTGGAACACGTATTTCTACTTCAGCACTTAGTGGTTATGGTATCCAAGGATTTGGAACAGAGCAAGATATTGATGTATTCTATGCAGGTGTAGATTATAGCTTCATTGATGAGAGATTAAATGTAGGTCTTGAGTTTGCTTGGGGTGAAAATGATATTTCTTCAGGAAATAATAATGCTAACAATCCTCGAGGTATTAAAAAAGTAGAATTCACTGAAATTACTCCAACAATTAGCTGGAAACACAGCAAACAATTAACATTGTCTGCATTCTATGCATTCTTGAATAATAGCTATGATATGGTAGCACCTGGTGCTTCAATGGATGATCAAGATAGAAACAGATTTAGGGTTGAAGCAAAATATAGCTTCTAATTTTTTTAACAAAGCCTTTGGGCTTTGTTATCTTCTAAAACTTCTTTTATAACTACAATTTAATATTTAAAATCATTTAACTCTTTTTAAAATTCAAGATTAGTTTGACTAAGTTTCTGGTTTAAGTTAATGTGGCTTTGGATTGATTATTTGGGATTTTTAGAGAGAAATATTGAATCTCTTAGCATTGTAAGCTCTTCTTGTGTGAAGCCAGCTTCTATCCTTGCTTGAGTGTTGAAAGCGGTGTTGGCTTTGGGGAATGAAAAATGGTGTTTTTTAAGGATTTCTAAATAGACTTCTGCGCGTTTTTGCTTGGGAATGCTTTGTTTGTCGCATAGATAATGAAACCAAGTATTGCCTTTTGAGACATGTGAAATTTCTTCTTGGTAGATTATTTCTAAGACTTTTAAAAAGTCTTCTTTGATAGGGTGGTTGCTTGCTTGGACTTTGGCGCATAAAAAGGGATTAACATCTAGCCCCACAGCTTCCATTCCTCTTGGCACAAGGGCGATCCTATCTAAAAGAATATCGCAGTTTTTCATCGAATCAAAAAGCAAAGTGTGCACCCCAAAATCTCCATATCTAAATCCTATGCTTTGAAGCAATTGATTGAGTTTGAGAAAATGATGCACTTCTTGGAATGCGACTTCCACCCACGCTTGATAATATTCTAGGGGTAGATTTCTAAAGCGATAAGCACAATCTAGTGCCAAATCAATAGCAGAAAATTCAATGTGTGCAATGGAATGTAGCAGATGAGCTGCGTTGAGATCATTTTTTAGGTATTTACCTTGTGGGACTTTTTTGGGTGGGACAATCTGACAAAAATAAGAAAAAGTAGGAGCCATTAAAGGAAGTATTTCTGCATTATGATTTATTTTTATATGTTTAAAATTATAAAAAATTTCTTCAGTTAGAGTGCATTTTTCTTCTGCGCTTTTAGCATCTAGGGCGTTTTTGAGTGCGTTAAAAAGTTCTATGGAATCCTCCTTTTTGGCAAGTGCTTTGAGATTTGCTACCATTACCTTTTGTTTTAAAAGCCTATAAATTTGCTTAGGTGCTTTAGCCACTAGAATCTACTAAGGATTCTTAAGCTTATCTGGGATTAGAGATTGGCTGTGAATCTTTTTATCTTTTGTAAATCTCATCATTGATTTCTTTTTTGCAACATTTAATCGTAAAGATTAAATGGTATTACAACAAAAATTAGTGATTAGTATCCTATTGCGTTTTTTATGTAAGGGATTATATGGAAATTAACTAAAATAAATCTTAACCAAAGGGTGGCTTGTAATTCATTTTTTTGTTTAAGTATTGATATGCTAAAGAGTTAGGAATGATAAAATAGACAAAGAAACTTATAGATGAAAGATGAGTCACGCCTTTAGTGAGTGAAAAATGTTTAAATATATTGCACAAGTTTAAATTTTTTATAGTATAACTAATCAATCCATTTGGTAGATGGACTAAAGGTTTCACAAAGCCTGTATAATAAGATTGGCTATTTGGTTGGGTATGCGGGTGGAAATATCTTATTATATAGGAGTCCATAATGGAGCTGCTCAGTCTTCTCATTGCGATAATTGCAGTAATGATTACACTTTTTTTAATTAAGTTTGATTTATAAGTGAAATCTGACTTGTTTTCTTTGATATTTTCTATAAGTTTCTTTTTAATATCTTTTCTTCTCTTTGTTTAAGCGTAAATTTTAAAAAGCTTTTGTGTTAAATATCTATTGTTTCTACTGAATCTATGAAATATAATTATTTAGCTATTTAATCAATGCGATTAAGCAAGTTTGTCTAAAATACATTCACTAATGGTCTAGCAATGAAATAAGCATAAAAGCATTAAAAATCTATATTTCTAATATGAAGAAACACGGGAAATCTGGGGAGATTATTTTTGGTAAAGCCATTGTATTTGTAGGTGATGAGAGAATTAATTGGTGGGGGATTTTCTCGTTCTTTTTGGGTGAATCCTGAACCAATTTTAAAGGTTTTTAACTCTCCTTTGAAGTTAGCTTGGCATAAAATGGCTCCAAGTTTCCCTTTAAATTTACCTTTTCCTTGTGTGTAGCCAATAACTTTACATTCGCTATCCATATAGGGTTTGTATTTGTAAGAGTGATTAGAATTATTATAGGGGGAATTATTTTGACGAATGATGATTCCCTCTCCCTTTTTATCAAGAATACTTTGAAAATAGCTTTGCAAATGGGTTTTGTCTTGGATTTTGATTTGTGGGATTATTTTGATATGGGGAGTTGGATTTTTATCGAGGTATTTTTGGAGTTTGTCAAGTCTTTCTAAAAGGGTGCAATTTTGACAAACATTTGGCGCATCAAAAACATAGTAGGTTATTTTTTGCCATTCTTTTGGATTTGGATTTGAAGTGCGTATAATACTAGAAGTTTGCTCAAAAGATTCATAATCTAACCATAACTCTCCATCTAAGCTAAAGGGAGGGAAATTTTTAAGCCAAAAATTTGGAGGATTTAAGGGATTGTTGTTACGAGTGTGAAGTGTTTTGCCATTCCAGATTCCGCGGATTCCATCGAGTTTTTCACTCATTAGATAAGTAGTGGTTTTAAAATTTAGAGAATATTTTGAAGAATACTCTTTGAATTTTAAAATTTCACCTCCAAAAAGGAGGCTAAAGGAAAGGATTAAGAGTAAAGCTAGTCTTAGCACAAACCTTGCTCAATCATTGCGTTAGCAACTTTGCGGAATCCTGCGATATTAGCACCTAATACAAGGTTTGTAGGATCGCCAAATTCCTTTGCAGTTTCACTTGCATTTGCATAGATATTTTGCATAATGTTGTGAAGTTTTTTATCTACTTCTTCAAAACTCCAAGAAGTCATAGAAGCATTTTGACTCATTTCCAAACCACTTGTTGCCACACCACCTGCATTTGCAGCTTTTCCTGGTCCATAGCAGATTTTTGCATTAAGGAATTTATGCACCGCTTCGATTGTTGAAGGCATATTAGCTCCCTCGCTTACACATTTGCAACCATTTTTAAGGAGATTGTCGGCATCTTTTGCGTTAATTTCATTTTGTGTTGCGCTTGGGAACGCAGCAAAAGCAGGAATGCTCCAAAGTGGGTTGTGATCGCTTGGATAGTCTTTTGCGCTTGTGTATTTTGCACTTGATCTTTCTTTTGCGTAAGATTCAAGGCTTTCGCGTCTAACTTCTTTGATTTCTTTTAAGAGTGCTAGATCAATTCCTGATTCATCATAGATCATACCTTTAGAATCACTGATTGTTACTGGTTTTGCGCCTAATTGTTGAAGCTTTTCAATAGTGTAGATTGCAACATTTCCGCTACCTGAAACTAGACAAGTCTTGCCCTCTAATGATCCAAATTCGCTATGTTTTAACATTTCTTGCGCGAAATATACGCTACCATAACCTGTTGCTTCTGTTCTTACTAAGCTTCCACCCCAAAGCAAAGATTTTCCTGTAAGCACACCATCATAGCGATTAGTGAGTTTTTTGTATTGACCAAAGAGATAACCAATTTCTCTTCCACCCACACCAATATCTCCTGCTGGAACATCAGTGTGTGCGCCGATGTGACGATATAATTCATTCATAAAGGCTTGACAGAATCGCATAACTTCTCTATCGCTTTTGCCTTTAGGATCAAAATCACTTCCACCTTTCCCACCGCCCATTGCAAGTCCTGTTAGGGAGTTTTTGAAGATTTGCTCAAAACCTAAGAATTTGATAATGCCTTCTGTAACACTTGGGTGAAAACGCAATCCACCTTTGTAAGGTCCAAGAAGTGAGCTAAATTCGATTCTATAACCACGATTTACTTGGATTTCTCCCTTGTCATCTTCCCAAGTTACACGGAAGTTGATTTGTCTTTCTGGAATTACAATTCGCTCTAACACTTTGAATTTTTCATATCTTTTATCTTTTTGCAAAGCGGGTTCAATTGATTCTAAAACTTCTTTAACAGCTTGGTGAAACTCTACTTGATCTGGATAAAGTCTTTGGACTTTTGCAATAACATCTTGTGTGTAAGACATTGACACTCCTTTAAATGAATTTATGAGTGGAATTGTATTAATACTTTAATTAATCTAAGCTTATAATATTAAATTTTTTTTTTAAGTTATTATATAGGATACAGATAAATATAAAAAGATAAATATAAAAAAGTGTCGAATTATTGGAGTTTCTAGCATAAAGTGGAATGGATTTTAAATTTAAGAATAATTTATTTATTTTTTTATTAAGTTTTTTGGGGAATAGCCGATATTGAGTGTGTTATTTAATTTTAATAAAGGAGAAACGATGCAGACAAGTATGAGTTTCTCTTCTCTACAAGCCTCATATACCACCACGCATTGGAGTGCTCTTGGAGAAGAGATTGTAAATGACAAAGCAAATAGCGTTCCACAAATCAATAATGAAGGGGAAAATAGCCAAAAAGCTTCCAACATTCTCTCATCAACAGAGCTTTTAAATAGTAAGCTAGATGATTTTCATAAGCAAGTTATCAATCAGGCTTTGGGTAAAATTGCAGAAATTCAAGATGAAGTGATTAAGGTTTGGGAAGAAGTTTTTGGAGTTTCTAGCGGTAAATCAAGCAATGCTTCTAATTCAAATATTTCTTTAGAGTCATTACTTAATGGAAACTTTTCGCGCCCTAACTATGATCTTGGAAGTGGGATTAGCATTACTCAAGGTTTTTCACAATCTTTGGAATTATCAATTCAAGGCACAATTGTAGGCAAAGATGGAGTCAGTAAAAAACTTGATTTAAATATTAGCGTGTCTCAAAGCTTCGTGCAAAATTTACAAATCAATTCACAAAACAAAACCAATGGTGGCACTAATTCTGGAAATTCTAATAAAGTGATTGATCCACTTGTGATTGATTATGCAGGGAATGGGACTGAACTTAGTGATACAAAGATGAGTTTTGATCTTGATAGCGATGGGAAAAAGGATCAAATTTCTACGCTAAAAGAGGGTTCTGGATTTTTGGCATTGGATAAAAATAATGATGGTAAAATTAATGATGGAAATGAGCTTTTTGGGACAAAGAGTGGTGATGGATTTAAGGATTTGAGTGTTTATGATTCTAATCAAGATGGTAAGATTGACAAAAATGATCCTATTTATGATAAGCTAAGAATCTGGACGCCTAACCAAAAGGGCGAGGGCGAGTTAGTAGGGCTTGGAGAAAAAGGAATTGGCGTGATTTATCTTGATGCAAAAGAAAGTCAAGAGATGATGAGGGGAGAAGAGGGGGATTTGCTAGGAATTAAACAACAAACTTCTAATTTTATGCGAGAAGATGGAAGTCTTGGGGCGATTCATCATATTGATTTTGTAGCTGAAAATCCTATTAATAATACACAAGATGAGTTAGGTGTTAATTTACAACAAGGAATGCAGGTTGCAGCAAGTCGCGCTTATTTGCAAAACTTGAATATTAATTTTAACTTTTCTCAAAGCAGTGGAAGTCTTTTAAGTGGAAACCAAACTTCATTAAGCGTCTTTAGCTTTAGTGCTGCGCAATATTCCTTTAGTCTTAGCTCGTTAGAAAGCGCTAATAATGGAGTTAGTCAAGAATTATCTGCTTTGTGGAAAGGATTACAAGAAACATTTTTGGGCTTTGAAGCTAAGGAAGAATCATCTAGTCTTTTTGGGGATCTTTTAAAGCAGTTTGATGAGACTTTTGCGGATTTAAATCGTTTTGTGTTTGATGGAATGGAGGAGAATTTGTTTAAAGAAAGTCTTGTAGGGAATTTACAAAAACTTCTAGCTGCTTAAAAATTTCAAGAATCAAATGGATTTTAAATCATTTGATTCTTGAAAATAAAATATTTTGCAAATGGAATTTTTGTGATTTTAGCAGATTCTAGGCAGTAATTCTCCGCTTGGATAATCCAAGAATCGTTTAGCACCATAGGCGGTTTTTAAGACAACTTTATTAAGGTTTGTTGAAGTGGTGTAGCCTATTATACTGGCATTTTTTCCTGCTGGAGTTTGTTTTAGGATTTCTAGAGCTTTTTTAGAATCTTCTTTGGAAATAGCTAAGACACACATTCCCTCATTAGCAAGATTCCACGCTTCAAAACCTAAAAGTTCGCAGATTCCACGCACTTCATTTTTGATAGGCAAGGCTTCTTCTTCTATTTCAATTCCAATGTGTGAAGTGTTTGCCCATTCATTTAAGACACTTGCAATTCCACCTCTTGTCGCATCGCGCAAAGCATAAATGGAGATATTGTTTTTAAAAAGCTCTTCTAAGCTTGGATAGAGTAATTGACAATCGCTTTCTAAATTACTTTGCAAGGAAATTTCCTCGCGTTTAGAATACACTACTGCTCCATGATTCCCGATTTCTCCACTTACTAAGATACAACAATCCTGCGAAATATTAGAAGCGCTAATTTGTAAATGTGGATAGAGAAATTCGCCTAAAGCTGTTGTGGTAATAAAAATCTTATCTAGTGTTCCTTTTGGCAAGACTTTGGTATCTCCTGAAAGGAGTTTTGCGCCACTTGCCTTGAGGGTTTTTCCAAAAGAATCAAGAATTTTTTTTAAATCATCTATCAAAAATCCTTCTTCAATCATAAAACTAGCACTTAAATATTTGGGTTTTGCACCCATCATTGCCACATCATTACAGCTTCCACAAATGCTTAATTTGCCAATATCTCCACCGGGAAAAAATAATGGAGAGATTGTATAACCATCGGTGCTAATAGCAAATTTTCCTTTAGAAATAGAATCTAATTCACCAATGCCTGCATCTTCTCCAGCGCCTATTACACAGCCTTCTAAAAAGGGATAAAAAAGCTCTGAAATAAGTTTTTGAGATTCTATACCTCCACTTCCATGACTTAGAGTGATGATGGATTGTTTCATTTAGATTCCTTAGGAGAGATTAGTTTAGGTGTAGCTATAAGCCGAGTTCTGTTTATGTGGTTATTTATCTTGTTTTTGCCTTACAGCAAAAATCTAGCGAAAGGTTAAAAATTTGGGATGCTAACCATACCTTTCTTGCTGCAGATTGGGCTTGCAATGACAGAATGTATTGCTACACTCTCGGTGGGCTCTTACCCCGCCTTTTCACCCTTACCTTTAGAGACTAAAGGCGGTTTGTTTTCTGTTGCGCTTTCCCTTAGATTACTCTAGCCATTAGTTAAATGGAATCCTATCCCAAAGCAGCTCGGACTTTCCTCTTTAAAAAGCAACCACTCGCTACACCTAAGCTTGGAATTTTAGCAAAAAAAGAGATAAAAATAAATTTTAATTTTTAAAATCTGGTATTGATGTGCTTTTTAAAGATAAAGAATATTTGAGTAAAAAAAGAAAGAAAATTATTTTAGCTTTTTAAATAATGTTATAATTTGGATTTAGTTTGATAAGATTTATAGGGGTTTGTGCTTGGAGTTTTATGAAAAAGTAGCTATTAGCATTGTTACGCTTATGTATTTGGCATTTTTGATTTATCAAAATAGAAATTTGTTTAAGAGAAGGCAATGAAAATGAAAAAACCTACACTTAGTGTCGCTTTATTACAAAAAATTTTTGTAGCTGCTAATATAAGGCGTTGGAATGATCAAGCTACTCCAGTAGAATTTTATGAGCTAGATAAACAAGCCCATAAAATCGTGATTGCTTACCTTTTGGCGCATTTTGAAGAGATTGAAAATGGCAAAAAAATCGATTGGGAGCGATTGATTTTGCAGTTTTGTTATGAATTTTTTGAGCGCATTATTCTTACTGATATTAAACCTCCTGTATTCCATAAGCTTACACAAACGCACAATAAAGAACTTGTGGATTTTGTATGTAAAGAATTAGAAGAGGATTTGGGTAGATTTGCTTTTTTTGAATCAATGCGAAAATATTTATATGGAGAGATTGAGAATCTTGAGAAAGAGATTCTTAAAGCCTCGCATTATTATGCTTCAAAATGGGAATTTGATATTATTTATCATTTTAATCCAAAAATGTATGATGTGCAAAATATTAAAAATATCATTGATAGGCAAGTAGAAGAGCATTATCATTTAGCCGGTATTAAGCAGATTGTGTTGTATGAGGATATGAGAGAGCTTGTAGCGATGTTTGGACAGCTTAGGTTTCAGAAGCGTTGGAGTCAGACTCCAAGGGTTCCTCCTACTTCAGTCTTGGGACATACTTTAGTTGTAGCACTTTGTGCTTATTTGTTAGGTTGTGATTTGGGATTTTGTCGGCAAATGCAGATTAATCACTTTTTGTGTGGATTATTCCATGATTTACCAGAGATTCTAACGAGAGATATTATTTCTCCTATTAAACGCAGCGTAGAAGGTTTAGATGAATTTATAAAGCAAATTGAAGAAGAAGAGGTAAGAGAAAAGATACTTTCAAAGGTTCCAGAAGCTATTAAAAAAGATATTTTGTATTTTACGCAAAATGAATTTACAAATCGCTATAAAACGACTAAAGGAGTTGTGTATTTGCCTAAAGGTGAAGAGTTTTTAGGAAAGTATAATGAAGATTCTTGTTGTGCTATTTATGGAGAATTTTTAAAATTTTGCGATCATTTGAGTGCTTTTTTGGAGGCTAGAATCTCTATGCGACATGGGATTTCAAGTAGAGAATTAGAAGAGGGTGCAAGAAATTTGGAGTATTTATATAATGCAAAAGAAATAAATGGCGTGGATTTGGGTTATTTATTTAGGGAGTTTAAGGCTTAAAATGCTTTTGACTATTTTGTATATCATTGGAATCACAGCAGAGGGAATGACAGGTGCGCTTGCAGCAGGGCGACATAATATGGATTGGTTTGGGGTGATTTTTATTGCTTGTGTTACAGCTATTGGTGGAGGATCGATTCGGGATATTTTGTTTGGGCATTATCCGCTTACTTGGGTAGCGCATCCGGAATATTTGGTTATTGTTTGTGTGGCGGCATTGATAACCACTAGAATCCCTTATTTTGTAGAGCGTTTTGAAAAAGCTTTTTTGATTTTAGATGCACTAGGTTTGGCGGTGTTTAGTGTGATTGGCGCTAGAATTGGAATGGATTTTCACCCAAGTGGTGCAATGGCAGTGGCTGGAGCGGTAATTACGGGTGTGTTTGGGGGAATTTTGCGAGATATTTTTTGCGCTAGGATTCCACTTGTTTTTCAAAAAGAGCTTTATGCAAGTGTGGCTTTGATTGTTGGTAGCTTATATGCTGCTTTGGAATTTGTTAGTCAAAATTATTTTTATCTCAATGAGGATTTGGTGATTATAGGTTCTTTGCTGTTGGGATTTGTGATTAGATTGGTTGCTATTAGGTATCATTTGGGACTTCCAACTTTTAAATATATCCCCAAAAATTAGTTTTCATTTATCAATTATTTACTTTTTTGATTTAAATCAAGGCAAAATTTTTTAGAAGTGATTAAAATTTCAAAATTGGATTTAAAATTTTTAAATTCAAAAATTTCTCAAGGAGCGTAAATTGGAAGGTAATAAACCTAAAAAACCGCTCTCATTTATGGCAGGATTGCTAGGGTTTTTGTGCGTTGTGATTGTTGTTATAGGGCTTTATACCTTTTATAATGCAAAGGGTTTGTCTTATTTTAGCAATGATAGCGAAGCTTGTAACAATTGCCACATTATGAATGATGTTTATAATGATTGGTCAAGGGGGGCACATTCACAAAAAATAGCCGGTAAGCCACGCGCAACTTGCAATGATTGTCATTTGCCACATAACTTTGTGGAAAAATGGGTTGCAAAAGCAGAAAGTGGAGTGGGACACGCCTATGCTTTTACCTTTAAGCTAGATGTTTTGCCAACAAACTTAACTGCAACGCAAAAATCAAAAAATATGATTCAAGATAATTGTGTGCGCTGTCATAGTGAAATGGTTAGCAATGTTGTAAATCCAACAACAAATCCACATGGAAATGGGTCGCTTAGCTGTGTGTCTTGTCACGAAAGTGTGGGACATAAAAGAGGTTTTTAAATTATTTTAGGAGGTTAAAATGCAAAAGAAATCACCTGTATTGCCAATTTTAGTTATTGTTGCAGTGATTATTATTGCAGGGTTGTTATGGTTAAATAGTGATATTGCTAAAAAGCAATCTGAAGGAACTGGAGGAATTAGCTCAAAGGGCTTTGTGGAAATGAGCGATGATAATCCAACTTTTGATCATTGGGGTAAAAATTTCCCCGATTATTTAGATATGTATTTGACGGTGGAAACAGAGAAGCCTATTTCAACAGAATTTGGTGGAAATCTAGCTTATTCAAAGCTTATTCGCTATCCACAGCTTACAATTCTTTGGGCGGGATATCCATTTAGTCTTGATGCTAATGAGGAAAGAGGGCATTTTTGGATTCAAGTTGATCAGATGGATACGGCAAGAAACAATAAAGATTTTTTAAATGCTCATGGTTTTGCGGCTTTTAATGGGCAGCCTACAGCTTGTATGAATTGTCATAGTGGTTGGAGTCCGTGGTTACTTAAAAATATGGGAATTGGAGATACTCCAGAAGAGAAATGGATTTCTTTTAACTCTACAAAATATTGGACAATGATTAAGAATGTGCCTGAAGTAGAAGGTGTTGTTGATCATAGCGGACCACATGGAGGGACAAGAATGGGAGTAACTTGTGCAGATTGCCATAATCCAAATGATATGCAATTGCGTCTTACAAGACAAGCGGCTATTAATGCATTAGTAAAATTTAGGGGTTATGAACCTGATCCAGTAACAGGGGTAAAGGCTTCAAGAGAAGAGATGAGAACGCTTGTGTGCTCACAATGTCATGTGGAATATTATTTTAAACCAACAGGAACAAAAGTAAAAGCAATAGGTGAATCAATTGCTAATGATCCAAGTAAAAAGTGGTGGAATGGCACACAAAAAACTTATGATGAAATTGATGTTTGGAGAGATGGAAACAAACCTACAGAAATTGAAGTTGATGGCTTAGAGCTTGTATTCCCTTGGAGTGAATGGAAGAGAAATGAGCCTTTTAGAATTGAAATGTTTGATGCGCATTATGAAAAAATAAGAGATGTGTTTGACAAAGATTGGGCGCATAAATTTACTAAAGCACCGATGCTTAAGATTCAGCACCCAGAATCAGAGCTTTATAGTGGTGGTGTGCATGCGGCTAATGGCGTAAGCTGTGCAGATTGCCATATGCCTTATATTAGAAAAGGTTCTAAGAAAATGACACAGCACAATATTACTTCACCATTGCAAGATATTAATGCAGCATGCAAGTCTTGCCACACTCAAAGTGAAGAATATCTTAGACAACAAGTGGCAGATATTCAAAAATCTGTAGCTTATGATTTAAGAAGTGCAGAATATGCAATGGTAAGTTTAATTGAAGATATTAAAGTGTTGCGTGAAAAACTTGGTGCAATGCCTAGTTATCAAACCAATGGCAAACCTGATGATGCAAAAATTTCTGCAGCATTAAAAGAACCTTTGGAGTTGCACAGAAAAGGTCAAATGAGAGGTGATTTTGTGGGTGCTGAAAACTCAACTGGTTTCCATAATCCAAGAGAGGCAAGTAGAATGTTACTTCAAGCTGTTGAAATGGCTAGAATGGGGCAAACAAAGCTTGTAGAAATTGCTAATGCAAATGGAATCAAAGACTTTAAAACTTCTAATTTAGGTTTTGAAGATATTCAAAAATATAATCCAGGGGAGATTCGTTATAAAGTGGATTTGAATGGACATAAAGCAGGTGAGCGATATTATAAACATGAAGAAATTAATGGTCCTGCTCCAAAAGAACTTTTGGAATTAGATAAGAACAATAAGCCTTATAATTATAGGGTGATTGATTCTAAAACTTCTTCTTATTGATTTTTTCTTAGAGATTCTAGGTGAAACTTAGAATCTCTAAAATTAAAATTACATTTCTTGCTTTGCCTTTTACTTTAGTTTATCTTCAAAATTTTTTGTTTATAAAATTTAAAATCTTTGTTTTAGTTAATTAAATATTTAAAAAAATAAGGATAGAATCTTAAAAAAATTCTTAACGAGGTTTTAAATATGAAAAAAATACTTTTGAGTTCAGCTATAGCATTTTCTTTATTGCAGGGTGTGAGTTTTGCAGAGACTTTTGCTAAGGTTAATGGTGATGAGATTACAGAAAAAGATATTGCAGCACTTATGAGAGCGATGCCGGGGGTTTCTTTTGCGCAATTACCACAAGAAGCAAAAGATCAAGTGGTGAATCAGGCTATCGAAAGAAAACTTTTAATTGCTCAAGCCAAGAAAGAGGGTATTGAAAAATCAAAAGAATTTAAAAATGCTTTAGAAAGCGTTAAGGAAGACTTGGCATTAGAAGTTTGGATGCGCCAAGAAATGGAAAAAGTGAAGGTTTCTAGCTCTGAAATTGAAAAATTCTATAATCAAAATAAGGCTAAATTTGTTCAGCCAGAAACTGCTAAAGTTAAGCATATTTTAGTTAGTAGCGAAGCAGATGCTAAAAGCATTATTGCTGAACTTAAAAAAGCAGGTAAAAATGTTGCAAGTAAGTTTGAGGAACTTGCCAAAGCAAAATCTAAAGATGGTAGTGCGCAAAATGGCGGAGAATTAGGTTGGATTGCAAAAGGTCAAGTTGTCCCAGAGTTTGCAGATGCGGCTTTCAAGCTTGATAAGGGTAAATACACTCAAACTCCAGTAAAAACACAATTTGGATACCATGTGATTTATGTTGATGATAAACGCCCAACAACAACTTTAGGACTTAAAGAAGTGAGTGAGCAAATTGAGCAAAATCTAAAATTGACAAAATTCCAAGAGAATGTTAGAAAAGAAGGTCAAGATTTGCGCGCTAAAGCTAAAGTAGAAATTATTAAATAAGGGCTTATATGTTAGTTTGTGGAAATGCAATTTTGCAAAAGGCTAATCAAGAAAACTATGGAGTAGGGGCATTTAATTTTGTAAATTATGAAATGCTTAGTGCTATTTTTGAAGCAGCAAATCTTAAAAATTCGCCTATTATTGTCCAAGCCAGTGAAGGGGCTATTAAATATATGGGGATTGATATGGCAGTGGGAATGGTAAAGATTCTTGCTAATCGTTATCCACATATTCCTGTTGCATTGCATTTGGATCATGGGACTAGTTTTGAATCTTGTGTTCGCGCTATTAGGGCAGGATTTACTTCAGTAATGATTGATGCTAGTCATCATCCTTTTGAAGAAAACTTAGCAGAGACAAAAAAAGTGGTTGAAGTTGCTCATATCGCAGGTGTAAGTGTAGAAGCAGAACTTGGAAGATTAATGGGAATTGAAGATAATATTTCAGTAGATGAAAAAGACGCTTGTTTGGTAAATCCACAAGAAGCAGAAGAATTTGTTAAAGAATCCAAAGTAGATTTTTTAGCTCCTGCTATTGGGACAAGTCATGGTGCATTTAAATTTAAAGGAGAACCAAAGCTTGATTTTGAGCGATTGCAAGAAGTGAAGCGCAGGACTAAGATTCCGCTTGTTCTTCATGGTGCTAGTGCGATTCCTGATTATGTGAGATCGAGTTTTTTAAACACAGGTGGAGATTTAAAAGGAAGCAAGGGTGTACCTTTTGATTTCTTGCAAGAAGCTATAAAGGGTGGGATTAATAAGGTTAATACAGACACTGATTTGCGAATAGCCTTTATGGCAGAAGTTAGACGCGTAGCCAATGAAGATAAAACACAATTTGATTTGCGTAAATTCTTTGCCCCTGCTAAGGAAGCAATGGTTAGGGTTATGGCAGAGAGAATGGATATTTTGGGAAGTTCAAATAAAATTTAATAAAAAGGAAAAAAATGGCTTATTCAATGGGAGATTTAAAAAAAGGTTTAAAGATTGAGTTAGAGGGTGTCCCCTATAGAATCACAGAATATCAACATGTAAAGCCTGGTAAAGGTGCTGCATTTGTGCGAGTAAAAATGAAATCTTTTTTAGATGGTCGAGTGCTAGAAAAAACTTTTCATGCCGGCGATAAATGCGAAGAGCCAAATTTGCAAGAAAAATCAATGCAGTTTCTTTATCACGATGGAGACTTCTTTCAATTTATGGATAATGAAACTTACGAGCAAATTGGCTTGAGTGAAGATCAAGTTGGCGATGTTGCAAAGTGGATGACAGAATCAATGGTAGTAAGTATTTTATTCCATAATGGCAAAGCAATATCGGTTGATGTGCCACAAACGGTTGAGTTAAAAGTAGTAGAAACTCCACCAAATTTTAAAGGCGATACGACAAGTGCAAGTAAAAAACCTGCTACTTTAGAAACAGGTACGGTCGTGCAAGTGCCTTACCATGTTTTAGAGGGTGATTTGATTCGTGTTAATACTGAAACAGGCGAATACCTAGATAAAGTTAAATAAGGTATCTAATGGCAAAGATTTTGATTCCACTTGGCAAGGGTTTTGAAGAATTAGAAGCAATTACGATTATTGATGTTTTAAGAAGAGTGGGTTGCGAAGTCGTGGTTGCTAGTTTAAATGATTCTTTAGAGGTGATTTCTCAAGGTGGTATAAAAGTTATTGCAGATGCTTCGCTTAGAGAAATCAATAGGTCTAGTTTAGATGCGGTTGTTTTTCCTGGAGGTTGGGAAGGAACACAGAATCTTATCGCTTCTAGTGAATTAAAAGAAATTGTTTTGAAATTGCACTCTGATTGTAAAATTATCGCTGCTATTTGCGCTGCCCCATTGGTACTTTTTAAAATGGGTGTATTAGAAAATTGTGATTTCACTTGTTATCCGGGTATTGAAAAAAATATAGAAAATATAAATTATAAAAAAGATAAAAATGTGATTCAAAGTGGTCATATTATCACCTCAAAAGGACCTGCAACTGCTTTAGAATTTGCATTTTATTTGGCTGAAATTTTAGCTTCAAAACAAAAAGCTCAAGAAATTAAAGAAGGAATGTTAGCTTCTTGAAATCTTTTAAAGTTCTAATCCCATTAGCCTTTCTAGCCCTTTTTTTTGGCGGTTGTTTGCTAGGTTATAGGGATATAATCTATAACTCACAAAACTTTTCTACAGAACAAGTTGTAAAAAAAGTTATTAATCAAGCAGTGGATACGACTTTAGAAGTAGCAAAATCTAATGCTGAACCGACTTTAGATACGGCTATTAATGCACTCTTAGAAGAAGTTTTGGATTCTGAGCAATTAGAAAGTCTTATTAAAAATCTTCAAGCTAATTTTAAAAAAATTGTTGCACAATTAACGCAAAAAGTTATCCAAAATTGGGGTAAAGATGATGCGCAAACTGCTTCCCAAGAAGTGTATGTAAAATATACTGATTCTTACCTATCTCGCGCGGAAGTTGATTTTGCTAAAGGTGTGATTTTAGTTTCAACTTTGGATATTAAAAATCCCAAAGAAGCCTTACACAAAGCGATTGTAACGACCTTGCTTACCCCAGATGATCCAGAAAAGGTGGATTTGTATTCGGATAAAGAGGTGGTTTATTCAGGGACTCCTTATTTGGCAAATTTGGTCAAGGATAATGAGGGAAAAGTGATTTTGTATCCGTGGAGGGCAAATCGCTATGCAACTTATTTGATTGATAATAGCTTAAAAACAAGGGAAATAAAAGAAGAAGGACAGAAAAAGGTTGTCTATTATGTGCAGTTTGATATGGTGGCAGATAGAGAGATTCAAAGTGAGCATAAATATGGTGAATATGTGGCGCTATATGCTAAAGAGTATGGCATAGAACAAGCTTTGATTTTTGCTATTATTAAAACAGAAAGCAGCTTTAATCCTTATGCGGTTAGTCATATTCCTGCTTATGGACTTATGCAAGTCGTTCCTGCAAGTGCTGGGCGAGATGTTTATAGAGCGCTAAATAACAAAGATGGTATTCCAACTAAAGAGATGCTATTTACCCCAAAGATTAATATTCAATATGGTTCGACTTATTTGGATATTCTTTTTTCGCGTTATTTAACAGGGATTAAAAATAGCCTTTCTCACGAATATTGTGTGATTGCTGCTTATAACACGGGGAGTGGAAATGTGCTTTCAGTTTTTCATAAAGATAGAAAAAAAGCAGTTGAAGTGATTAACTCTATGACTTCAGCAGAAGTGTATCGCAAACTTAGAACCTCATTGAAATATGAAGAAGCACGCAATTATTTATTAAAAGTAACCAATGCCAAAAAAGAGTTTCAAGCTACCGCTAAAAATGTAAATGATTCTTCTATTTTGCTTAGTGTGAGATAATGGAAATTTTTGAAATTATTCAAAGCTCAAAACCTTGTAGTTATTTAGAGGGAATAGAATCTAAATTTCGTTATTTTTATATTAAGCAGTGCAGTAAAGAATTTTATGATTTGTTGTTACAGCGGGGTTGGAGGCGTTTTGGGTGTTATTTTTTTGTGCCTATTTGTCAAGGTTGTGAGGAATGTATTTCAATTCGCCAAGATTGTGAAAATTTCATTTTTTCAAAGTCTCATCAAAGAATCCTAAAAAATCCATTAAAGCTTAAAATTACAAGACCAAGAGTGAGTTTTGAGCATTTGGAGCTTTATGAAAAATATCATAGAGTAATGCACGATAAAAAAGGTTGGGAGTATCAAAAAAGCACTTTAGAAATTTATTATGAAACCTTTGTTCAGGGTTATCAAGATTTTGGTTATGAATTTGACTATTATTATGAAGAAAAGCTAGTTGGAGTGGCGCTAGTTGATGTTTTAGATAATGCAATTTCGGCTGTGTATTGTTATTACGATCACGATTTTAAAAAATTTTCTATTGGAAGTTATTCTATTCTTAAACAAATTGCCTTTGCAAAAGAGTATAATATCAAATATCTTTATCCTGGGTATTGGATAAAAGACCATTATTCTATGGGATATAAAGAAAAATTTAAACCTTTTGAAGTGCTTCAAAACCGCCCTAATTTAAATGAATATTCTATTTGGATAAAGGAGTAATCTTGCATTATACAAATTTGATTTCACAAATTTTTGAAAAATTGTCTTGCTTTGCCTTTTGCTCTAAGTTACAATTTTTAATCAATAAGACATATGTTGAACTATTCAA
Organism: Helicobacter colisuis; assembly: GCF_023646285.1. Lineage (NCBI taxonomy): Bacteria > Pseudomonadati > Campylobacterota > Epsilonproteobacteria > Campylobacterales > Helicobacteraceae > Helicobacter > Helicobacter colisuis. Next base: position 20,967 of record NZ_JAMOKX010000003.1, read on the forward strand.
AATTGATTTAGAAGAGTTTGACACTTTGCAGAGTTATCCCACACTTGATGCACTTTTTACTCGCTCATTAGTTAAGATGCGAAGTTTTGATAAGAGGGAAAATACATTGATATCTCCTTGTGATGGAATGATAATGGAAAGCGGGGTTTGTAAAGGTAATATGGCAATGCAAATCAAAGGGAAAAGCTATGGGTTAAGAGATTTTATCCATCAAGATTTAGATGAACATTATTCTTTTGTTAATTTTTATCTCTCACCAAGAGACTATCATCGATTCCATGCACCAGTTAATTTGGAAGTAAAAAGAATTGAAGTTATACAGGGAATGCTTTTGTCGGTCAATGAAAGATCGCTGCTTAAAAATGATAATCTTTTTAATAAAAATAAAAGAGTGGTTTTGGAATGTCAAGATGATTTTGGTAATACTTTTTATTATGTGGCAATTGGTGCTTTGAATGTGGGGAAAATTCAAATTAATATAGAATCAGAAATTGTTAATCTTAAAATGAATAAAATCTATGAATACAAAAATCCCATAAAAATTAAAAAAGGTGAGGAAATAGGCTGTTTTCATATGGGTTCAACGATTGTGATTCTTTCAAAAAATTGGGAATATGATCTAAAGCCTAGAGAAAAAGTGCTTTTTGGACAACAGATTGCCAAATACAAGGAGTGAAAATGAAAGCAAGAATCAAAGAATTGCAAAAGAAGCTTGATGTATTGTTAGTGGCACATTTCTATCAGCGTGATGAGATTGTGGAAATTGCAGATTTAATTGGAGATAGCTTGGAATTAGCTAGAAAATCTTCTCAAAGCGGCAATAAAAATATAGTGTTTTGTGGGGTTGGCTTTATGGGTCAAAGTGTGAAAATTTTGGCACCACAAAAGTGTGTTTTTATGCCTAAGATTGCTTGTTGTTCTATGGCTAGAATGATTGATGATACTTATTTTGATAAATCTATTGAAAAATTAAAAGAATATGGAATTAATTCTATTTTTCCCATAACTTATATTAATTCTAACGCAGAAGTTAAAGCAAAAGTATCAGAGCTTGAAGGAGTGGTTTGCACAAGTGCTAATGCAGCTAAAATTATGGATTATGCTCTCAAGCATAATAAAAAAATATTCTTTTTGCCCGATAAGTGCTTAGGGCAGAATCTAGCTTCTCAAAATGACTTAAAAAGTGCGGTTTTGGGGCTAGATTCAAAGGAAAAAATTTTAGATGCGGATATTATTTGCTATGATGGGTTTTGTTCAGTGCATCAGCTTTTTAGAGCAGAAGATGTGGATTTTTATCGGCAAAAATATTCTGATATTTTGGTGGCAGTGCATCCTGAATGCGCCCCTAGTGTTGTGCAAAAGGCAGATTTTGTTGGTTCTACTAGTCAAATTATTCAATATGTGCAAAAATTAGATCCAGCTCAAAAGGTTGTAGTAGGGACAGAATTTAATCTTGTAAATCGCCTAAGAAAGCCTTATAATGGAATTCAAAATACCTTTGTGCTTTCTTCTACTAAGCCTGAATGTCCTACAATGAATGAAACAACTTTGCAAGATGTTTTGAATGTCTTGGAAGCTTTGGATAGGGGGGAAGAATATAATGAAATATTACTCAAAGAGGAAGTGGCAATAAAAGCCAAGCGGGCTTTAGAGAAAATGTTAGAACTTTCATAAGGATAGATAATGCATAAGATTTTATTAGATGATTTTTTGAGAGCAACTTTAAAAGAGGATATGGGCAAGGGAGATTTATACTCAAGAATTGAAAACAATATTGCAGTAGAAAGCTATATTATAGTCAAAGAAGATGGTATTTTATCAGGTAGAATCTATGTGGAGCGCCTGTGTGAATTATTAGGTATTGAAGTAGAGTTTTCTCTAAAAGATGGAGAGGCGTTTTGCAAGGGAACTAAAATTGCAACTTTCAAGGGCAAGATGAGTGCGATTTTGGGAGCAGAGCGAACTATTTTGAATCTTTTACAGCATTCCAGTGGAATTGCTACTCTTACAAATAAGTATGTTAAGGCTCTAGAAGGGACGCAGTGTGTATTACTAGATACGCGAAAAACACGACCTTTGCTTAGAGATTTTGAAAAATATTCCACGAGAAATGGTGGAGCTATTAATCATCGTTTTGGCTTAGATGATTGTTTGATGTTAAAAGACACACATTTATCAAGGATTTTATCATTAAGTAAGTTTATTCAAGAAATACGAGAGAAAATCCCCTTTACCACCAAAATAGAAGTAGAATGTGAAAATATTTTACAAGCCAAAGAAGCTTTAGAATCAAGAATTGATATTTTAATGTGCGACAATATGGAGGCTACAGCAATCAAAGAAGTTGTTAAAATGCGAGATTTAATTGCGCCAAATGTATTGTTAGAAGCTAGTGGCAATATTACTTTGGCTAATTTAAAAGAATATGCTAAAAGTGGGATAGATGCAATTTCAAGTGGAGCGATAATCCATCAAGCAACTTGGATTGATATGAGTATGAGAATTGACTAAAAAATAGCAAAACAATGAGAGATAGAGAAAAGGTTTTTATTGAGGAATTAACGCAAAGCAAAACAAGTTTTGGCATAGGTGATGATGGGGTTGTGCTTGGTGATTTTGTTGTAGCAAATGATGCTTTTTTTGAAGGGATTCATTTTAAGCGAGAGTGGGGGAGCTTAGATAGGATTTTCAAAAAGGCTTTTTTAGTTAATCTCTCGGATATTTATGCGATGAATGCGATTCCAAAGTTTGCTTTATTAACACTTTGTATTCCAAAGGATTTTAAAGAGGCAAGGGAGTTAGCAAGAATTTTTAGCGCTATAGCGCAAGGTTTTGGTGTTAAAATCGTGGGTGGTGATACTATTGTAGGGGAAAAGCTACATTTTTCTTTTACGATTCTTGGAGAAAAAGGTAAAAAAACACTTTTTAGAAAACCAATTCAAAAGGGTGATTTTTTAGCTTATCTTAGTCCAAGAAGTCCATTAAATTTGTCTAACAAACAAGCTTTTGGCAAGAATCTTAAGCATCTTAAAAATGCTTTACGCTTTGATCAGATTCTTAAAAATTCTCGTTTTGATTTTCCTATTTTATATCCCAAAATGATTTTAGCTTTTAATGAGATTGCTAAAGCGGGAATGGATATTTCTGATGGAATCTTTGCAGAATTAGCTAGACTTGCAAAGCTTAATAGTATAGATTTTAAATTTTTTCAACCCAAAGGAGAGTGGTTTTATTCTCCAGAGGAATATCAAATGCTTTATGCCCTAGGTGCTAAAAAGCTAAAAAAAGCGCAAAATTTAGCAAGGAAATTCCGTCATAATTTGATTGTTTTTGCTAGAGCTAAGAGGGGAAAATATAAAAAAATAAAGAAAAATTGGCATTCATAATTTGGCAAGATAGAATCTTAAGCAAATCCTTAAAGGAATTTGCTTAAAAACTTAAGAAGAACAAGCAGATTTGCCAGTATCTACGGGTTGGATTGCACTATTATCAGCAAGTTTCTTGGTATTCACTTCTTCCATAAAATCCCATAATTCTTTAGCGGCTTTTAAATATTCTTTAGCAGATTTTGAATCAGGATGGAAATAGACAATTGGTTTTCCATTATCTCCTGCTTCTCTTACGCTTGGTTCAATTGGGATTTGTGCTAGAGTTTTTGTTCCATAAGCTTTAGCGACTTCTTCGGTGGTGCCTTTGCCAAAAATGTCATATTCTTGACCACAATCAGGACAAATAAAGCCACTCATATTTTCAATAATCCCAGCAACAGGAATTTTGAGTTTTGCAAACATATCTAAGGCTCTTGCACCATCATCTAATGCTACTTTTTGTGGAGTAGAGACAGCAACTCCAGCTGTAACAGGGACACTTTGAGCTAAAGTTAGTTGTGCATCTCCCGTTCCTGGTGGCATATCAATAACCATTACATCTAAATTGTCCCATAAAACATCGCTAAGCATTTGCTCAATGGCGCGAATAATCATTGGACCACGCCAAATAAGACTTTGTCCTTCATCATAAAGCACTCCCATTGAAATCATCTCGATTCCATAAGCCTGTAGTGGAATGAGTTTTTTGAGTTTTTGATCCACTTCTGGTTTGTCATTTTGCAAACCTAGCATACGCGGTATATTTGGACCATAAATATCAGCATCAAGTAAGGCTACCTTTTTGCCCTGTTGAGCTAGAGCAATTGCAAGATTAACGCTTGTAGTGGATTTTCCAACCCCACCTTTACCACTGCTTACCATTACAAAGTTTTTAATTTGTGGAGCGAGATTTTTTGTGCCTTGCGGTTTTTGATTTTGGGCTTGCGGTTTGGGCTGTTTAATGTCAAGGTTGATTTTATTAATACCTTGAGCATTGAGTTTTTGTGTGATTTGTGTGCGAAGCGTTTCGGCTACTTCGGGGGAAGCTGATGGGATTTCAACGCGAAGTGAAACCGCATTTTCGTGAATTAACATTTCTTTTACAAACCCAAAGGTTACAATGTCTTTTTCGAAATTAGGGTAAATAATTTCTTTTAATAAGCTAACTAGTTGTTCTTGATTCATCTTTTTCCTTTTTAACTATTTTGTTCGATAATTTCTTGTGAAATTTTGTAACTGCAGAATTTTGGACCACACATTGAACAGAATTTTGCTTCTTTGAAAACTTCTTGTGGCAAACTTTCATCGTGATATTCTTTTGCTCTTTCTGGATCAAGTGCGAGTTCAAATTGTTTGTTCCAATCAAAATTATAGCGTGCATTGCTCATTGCATCATCTCTTACTCTTGCATTAATGCGCCCTCTAGCAATATCTGCAGCGTGTGCGGCGATTTTATAAGCAATGATTCCCTCACGCACATCTTTAGCATTAGGTAAGCCTAAATGCTCTTTTGGGGTAACATAACAAAGCATAGCAACACCTTTCCAAGCAGCAATGGCTGCTCCAATGGCTGAAGCAATATGATCATATCCTGCAGCAATATCTGTAACTAGCGGTCCTAGAACATAAAAAGGCGCTTCAAAGCAAAGTTCTTTTTGAAGTTCGACATTGCGTTCAATTTCATTCATTGGGACATGACCTGGACCTTCAACCATTACTTGAACATCTTTTTCCCAAGCTCTTTTGGTTAATTCCCCTAAGACTTTTAATTCACCAAGTTGAGCTGCATCACTTGAATCAGCCAAGCAACCTGGGCGCAAAGAATCTCCAAGGCTTAAAGAAACATCATATTTTTGACAAATCTCTAAAATATCATCAAAAGCTTCATAGAAAGGATTTTGCTTGTGATAATGCATCATCCAAGAAGCCATTAGGCTACCTCCACGACTAACGATTCCCATTTTGCGTTTGGCTAGAAGAGGCATATGTTCTAGTAAGAATCCGCAATGAATTGTGAAATAGCTAACGCCTTGCTTGGCTTGTCTTTCCATAACTTCTAGCATTTTATCAATAGTTAAGGCATTAATATCATTTTTAACATCGTGTAAAATTTGATAGATGGGCACAGTTCCAATTGGGACGCTAGAGTTTTTGATTACTGCTTCACGAATGGAATCTAAATCTCCACCTGTGCTTAAATCCATAATGGTATCAGCGCCATATTTGATAGAGATGATTGTTTTTTGAACTTCCTCTTCTATGGAGCTTGCAAGGGCAGAGCTTCCGATATTGGAATTAATTTTTGTCCTTACAGAAATCCCAATACCCATAGGTTCTAGATTGGTATGATTGACATTGGAGGGTAATATCAAGCGCCCTTTGGCGATTTCTTTTCTAATAGTTTCGGCTTCTAAGTGCTCGATATTAGCCACATATTCCATTTCTTGAGTAATAATTCCTTTTTTTGCATAATGGAGTTGAGTTTTAATTTTGTCATTTTTTCGGGTTTCTACCCATTTTGTTCGCATAGATTCTCCTTAAAATAGAATAATAATTTTTTAGAATATGCAACATTAAGGTAGCAAAATAAAAATAAATTTTAGCTTTTCTTTTTGTGAGAAATGAAAAAAGTTTTAAAAAAAATAGAATTTGTAGCAAACTTTCAAAGAAGTTTTATAAAAAGTAAAAAAAGAAAATAAGGGGTTAAATGGGAAAAATTCCCATTTATACTTAGAAAGTGTATTTAACTTCCACTCTTAGGCGATTTCTATCTTCAGAATCGCTATGAACTGCATCATTCCAAGCTGCAGTATTTTGGCTACCTAATGCAATTTGTCTTGTTGCGTCTGTTGTTAAAATAGAGTAGTGAGCAAAGATTCTAAGAGATTTAGAGTATTGCCAAGTAATGTTTGGATTGATTTCTGTAAAATCAATATCACCACTATAGTGTGCTGCACCTTGACCTCTTGAGATTTTGTTAGTTCCACTTACGAAGTCTATTCCAACATTTAAGTTTTCTAAAATGTCATAGTTGATGTTGGCATAAAATAGACTTAATTCATTGGATTCAAATCCTCGTGGCATATTTTGTCCTTCTGCAGGTAACATAGAAATGCTAACACCTGTTGCGACATTTTCAAACCAAATTTGTCCTACTTTTTGGAATGATCCTTCATTATCTAGTGAAACTGCATAACCATCTTGTGTGTTACCCCAATAACCTATTTTTGCAGCAAGCGGAACATTAAGCTCGTGGAATTTTACACCTGCTTCAAGTGTATAAAGATCGTTGGCTTCTTTTACTTTATACCTATATATGCCTGTCCAAGGAGAATTGGCATCGCTATTGAGTTTGCTAAAAGCATATTGCCCTTTTAAATGGAACATTGAATCTTGCCAAGCAAGTTCACCAAAACCTGCAAAATCAATCATATCTGTAGCATTAAAAAGCCAAAGTTGAGAACTAAAATTTCCAATGCTTGTATCATAATTGCTCAAAGCTGCAGCGGTATAAAGAGGTTTATCAATAGAGCCGTTGTCAGGATCTAGTTTATATCCTGTTTGATAGTCATCAATGCTCCAAGAATCAAATGCCCCAAGACTAAATGTCCAGTGATTTAAATCTGAATTTGTTACAAAAATACCCGTTGCTCTATCATCAAGTGTGTCACTAATTGGGGTTTGCATAATCATTTTACCCGCTTTAATAGTGGTGTTAGTTGAATCAGGAGTAATTACCATATTAAACTCTCTTACACCAAACCGGCTATCAGAACCAGAACCAAGTCCATTACCAGTGAATGCACCCGTTGCAGTACCTTTTCCATGATTCACATTTTGTTGTGCATTGTGATAGCCAATCCCTAGATTCATTGAAACATTGTTAATCACAGGGGTTTTAAAGAGTGCTTCTGCACGCCATTGGTGATTAGCATCACCTTTTGTAAATTCGGCTTTGTTAAATCCCTTATTCTCATAGCGATTATCAGTGTAGCGATAACGCAACATTCCGCTTACATCAATGCCTTTAATGGCTTCTTCAAGTGGTTGTGCAAAACTTGCAGTTGAAAGACTTCCAAGTGCAATGCAAGCCGCAAGAGATATTTTAGTCATTTTCATCACATTTCCTTTAAGAATTTTATTTGAATAAAAAGGTGGGTATTCTATTTAATTAAAACTTAAAAATTTATAAAAAAAATAGCACAATTTTTCAAGGGCAATTTTATTTTCTTGTGTGTATAATCTCTTTTAAATTTGGGAAAATTAAGGAGTTTTTAGAGAATGAAAAAGTTTTTAAAAAAAATATCAGATCCTAAGATTGTAGGCGTTTTTAGCAAAAGCGGCTTAGGATTGGTAGCAATTTTGACATTGGTGGGTTGCGATAATGGAGCTCAAACTTCTAATAACACTGGAAGTTTGGAGCAAGCTACTAAAAATGGTGCGACAGTAACTATTGAGCAACAAAGTGATGGAACTTATAAGATTTTAGAAGAAACTCCAAGTGATACAACGCGTGTAATTTTGAGAGAAGCTAATGGAAATGAGCGGATTTTAAGTCAAGAGGAAATTGATAAAATCATAGCAGAAGAATCAAAAAAAATCGATGCAGGCACTTCGCAACTTACAAACCCAACAGGCGCTGGATTATCACTTGGTGAAACGATTTTAGCAAGTGCAGCAGGGGCAATTTTGGGAAGCTGGATTGGAAGTAAGCTTTTTAATAATCAAAATTATCAAGCCCAGCAAAGAACAAGTTATAAAACTCCACAAGCTTATGAGCGTTCACAAAGCTCTTTTAATCGTAGTGCTACAGGTGCTACAGGTGCTACAAGTAGTGCAGGTCGCAGTGGATTTTATTCTCCAAACAACACTAGCGCAACCCAGAATCGCTCTAGTAGCTCCACAAGTGCTTTTGGGGGTTAATAATGGAGATTATTAAAGCAACGCCATTAAGTAACGAAGATTTAGAAAATTTAGGGCTTAGTTGGCATACAGATGTTGATGAGACGCCTTATGTGAGTGATGAAATTGTTGTAGTAAGTGAGCAAGAAGCACAAAATTATTATGATGCAGTCAATGAGTTGTATGATATGTATGTAGAAGCAGGTCAATATGTGATTGATAATGATTTATTTTTTGAGCTTGGAATCCCTTTTAATCTAGTAGAAGCGATTCAAATGAGCTGGGAAGAGGAAGTGCATTGGCATTTGTATGGGCGATTTGATTTGGCAGGTGGGCTTGATGGAGCGCCCATTAAGCTACTAGAATTTAATGCAGATACGCCAACAATGGTTTATGAAAGTGCGATTATTCAATGGGCTTTGCTTAAAAAAAATGGATTTAAGGAATCATTGCAATTTAATAGCTTATATGAATCATTGTGCGATAACTTTAAACGAATCATTACTTTGGGTGAAGATATTTCTAATTTTAATGAAATTTATGAAGGGTGGAAGATACTTTTTTCTAGCATTCAAGGAAGCGAGGAAGAAGAGAGAACGATACGATTGCTTGAAGTTATTGCTAAAGAAGCGGGATTTGGGACAAATTTTTGTTATGCACACGAAGCGCATTTGGATGAAAATGCTGGTTTGAGTTTCAATGGAGAAAATTATGAATTTTGGTTTAAATTGATTCCTTGGGAGAGTATTGCCATTGATGAGCCTGATTTGGCTAATCTTATTACTACAATGATGCGAAATAAAAACACTATCTTTTTAAATCCTGCTTATACATTAATGTTTCAAAGCAAAAGAATGCTTAAGATTTTGTGGGATTTATTCCCTAATCATCCTTTGTTGCTAGAGACTTCCTATGAGCCTTTGGTAGGCAAAAAGCAAGTAAAAAAACATGCTTTTGGCAGGGAGGGAGAGAGTGTAAGTATTCTTGATTCAAAAGGGAATCCTTTGGTGCAAAATGGTGGAAATTATGGAAATTATCCTGAGATTTATCAAGAATATGCTTTAATAAATCAGCACAATGGAAGTTTTTATCAAGCCAATGTTTTTTATGCTTATGAGGCTTGTGCATTAGGCTTTAGAAAAGGCGGAGAGATTTTGAATAATATGTCAAAATTTGTCTCTCATAAAATAAAATAAAGGGCAATTTATGGAAACTTTAAATCATTTAAATAGTATTAATGATTTTAATGAAGCAAAGCAGGTGATTCCAGGTGGAGTGAATTCGCCTGTTAGGGCATTTAAAAGTGTAGGGGGCACACCTCCTTTTATCAAAAGAGGGGAAGGTCCCTATTTGATTGATGAAGACAATAATACTTATATTGATTTTGTGCAAAGTTGGGGACCTTTGATTTTTGGGCATTGCGATAAGGAGATTGAAGCAATTGTTATAGAAACTATCAAAAAAGGCTTATCCTTTGGAGCTCCAACGACTTTGGAAACAGCTTTGGCTAAAGAAGTAATTTCAATTTATGAAGGAATTGATAAGATTCGCTTTGTTTCAAGTGGCACTGAAGCGACTATGAGCGCTATTAGATTAGCTAGAGCTTATACAAAAAGAGATGATATTATTAAGTTTGAAGGTTGCTATCATGGGCATAGTGATTCTTTGCTTGTGAGCGCGGGAAGTGGGTTGGCAACTTTTGGCTCTCCAAGTTCTCCTGGTGTGCCTGAGGATTTTACTAAGCATACTTTGGTTGCGCGATACAATGACATTCAAAGCGTAGAATCTTGTATTCAAATTAGCAAACAAAAAGGTAAGGGTGTAGCGTGTGTAATTTTAGAGCCTATTGCAGGAAATATGGGGTTAGTTCCTGCTAAAAAAGAGTTTTTAGAATCTTTAGAGAGGCTTTGCAAACAAGAAGGGATTGTTTTAATATTAGATGAAGTGATGAGTGGATTTAGAGCCTCATTAAATGGTTCTCAAAGCTTCTATGGAGTAAATGGAGATTTGGTAACTTTTGGAAAAGTTATTGGTGGTGGAATGCCAGTTGGAGCTTTTGGTGGAAGATCAGAGATTATGAATCTCCTTTCACCTCAAGGTAGCGTGTATCAAGCAGGCACATTAAGTGGGAATCCAGTGGCAATGAGTGCAGGGCTTGTGGCTTTAAAAAAGCTAAAAAATAATCCTGAAATTTATGGAAAGCTAGAATCACTTGCTTTGCAATTAACTAATGGACTAAAGAATATTGCAGCTGAATTTGGGATTACACTTCAAACTTGTGTGAGAGGGAGTATGTTTGGGTTTTTCTTTAACCAAAATCCAGTAGAAAACTTTGAAGATGCACTAAAGAGCGATACAGAATTGTTTGGAAAATTTCATCAAGGAATGCTAGAGAAGGGAGTATATTTTGCCGCTTCGCAGTTTGAGACAGGTTTTATTTGTGTAGGAATGAATGAAGCAATGATTGATGAAGTTTTAAGTAAAGCTAAAGAAGTGTTTTTAGAGATAGGCACATATGGAAAATAAAGATTCTATTCAAAAACCAAAGTATAGTGATGCGATACTAGCGTATTCTAATGCTACTCTTGGAATCTCAATGGTAGTGGCGGTGCTTATTGGGGTTGGGATTGGCTATGGATTGGAGGCTCTATTTGGCTATCGGTGGCTTTTTTGGCTTGGGGTTGTTTGGGGTGTTTTGGCAGCTATTTTAAATGTATATAAAGCTTATAAAAGGCAAAAAAGGGAGCTAGATGAGCTAAGCAAAGATCCAAAATATGCTTACCAAAAAAAATGGGATGATGATGAGGATTAAGACAGCCATTTTTGTGCTTGTTGGAATCTTGATTGTTAGCGGAAGTCTGGCTACTATTTTTTGGGGCAGACTTTTTGCATTTAGCTTTGTTTTTGCCTTTCTTTCTTTTCTTATGATTGTGGGTTTTACTTGTCTAGCTCAGAAAAATAAGATTTCTAGGCTTATTTTAAGATCATCTAAAGAAGAGCTGGAAGCATTGGCAAATCTCTATCAAAGCAAAGAAGACAAGGAAGAAGAATTTTGGGATGAGAATGCACCACAAATCTCTGAAGAAGAGTTTGTAAAAGAGTGCAAACAAAGGGGGCGAAAATTTTGGCGTGGGTTTAGCAAAGATACTAGTAAGTTTGGATTTAAAATGTTTTTTATGCCTTTAAGATTATTGGCATATGCACTCTTTGCAATTTTATTTTTAATCTTTTTAAAAAAAGGTTGGTTGGATTTTGTAGGATTTTTTAGTGGTTTGATTCTAGCAAATATTGCAGTAGTTTTGGTGCTACTTTTTGAATTTTTAAGGACTAAATAGTTAAAAGTTAGCTAGAGGTGTGCTTATTTGCCAAGGCAAAAATCATTAAACATCACATCAAGCATTTGGGAATATTCATAAGGTTTTGTAATAGAAGCTAAAGCTTTTAAGGCTTCATTAATATGAAAACTAAAGAGTTCTAGTTCGCCATTTGCTAAAGGAAGTTTTGAATCATAGAGAGCTTGAATACACTCTTGAATGGCTTGAAATTGATATTGTGAGATGAGAAGTAGCATTTGTGAGTTTTCTTGAGAGTTAAGAAGTGAAATAAGATGACTTTTAAAATGCGATAACAAAGAATTACTAGAAGTTATATTGTCATCTTTGAGACATAAGTTAAGTGGATTAAAAGGAGCTAGTATTTGAAAATCAAAACTTCCTTTTAAATCTGCTTTATTTAATAAAACGATGATTTTTTTGGAGTCTTGGTGGGTTTTTAGAATTTCTATTATTTTTAAATCTTCTTCTTCTAGGGGGCGACTACTATCAAAAAGGGCGATTAAAATATCGCTTTGTTCGGCTTTTTGCAAGCTTCTCTCTATGCCTTTGGCTTCAATTATGTCTTGGCTTTGTCGGATTCCTGCTGTGTCAATGAGGCGCAATAAATGCCCCTCTAAAGTAAAATTTTCTTCAATACTATCGCGTGTTGTTCCTGCAATATCACTTACAATAGCGCGATCTTCGTGTAAAAGTGCATTAAGTAAAGAGCTTTTTCCTACATTGGGTTTTCCGATAATGCAAAGTTTATAACCCTCAAAAATAGATTTTTTTTGTATGGATTGTTCTAAGAGATTTTGGAGAGTGAGTAGGGTAGAATCAAGTTTATTTAAAAGGTTTTTCATTAAATCTTGTGGCAATTCTTCATCAGCATAATCAATAAAAACTTCGCTATGAGCTAAGAGTGTAAGGAGATTTTTGCGTAAATTTTCACAAAAACTATGCATCTCACCATTTAAATGACGCATTAGCATTTTGTGTGCATTAGCATTTGAAGATTCTATGAGTTTGGCGATAGCTTGAGCCTGACTTAGATCGATTCTGCCACCTAGAAAGGCGCGTTTGGTAAATTCTCCAGGTTTAGCCAATCTTGCACCAAGCTTGATGCATTCTTCCAGAATACTTTGGGCAATAAAAGTGCTTCCATGGCATTGAAATTCAATTACATCTTCAGTGGTGTAGCTATTGGGTGCTTTAAAATAAATCAAAATACATTCATCAAGTAATTCACCATCTTGAAAGTAGATTTTGGTGAGTTTAGCGTGGCGCACTTTAAGGCAATTGGGATTTATTTTGGCAAGTTTGGAAGCAATAAGCAGAGAATCTTGCCCGCTTAACCTAATGACATTAAGAGAGGATTTTCCATAAGTGGTAGCTGGGGCTACTATGGTTTGATTAATGTTGGAATTCATTGATAATGATATATCTCTGTCCTTCTTGATTGATTCTAAAAGAGATATATTTGTCTGGGAATTGTTCTCTTAATTGCTTAAGAGCGATGTGTGCCAAAACTCCATCTAATGGTTTTGTTTGAGCTTTTCCATAGGTTTTGATATTTTCAATAACAGGCATAAGATGATTGGCGATCATTTCTTCTTGATTTTTAAGAAATTCAGCAATTTCTAATCGCACCATTAGTCCATAGACATGATTTACCCAATTAAAAATCAGATAAGAAAAAGCTTTGTATCGGTAACCCTCTTTGCCAATTAATAAAGCTGAATCTTCCCCATCAATTTTAATATACAAGGTATTTTCATTATAGGGTTCTACAATTACTTCATCAATCTTATAAGGAAGGAGTTGAAGCAATTCTTGTAGTTCTTTTTGAACTTGTATAGAGATTTGATTAAGATCTTTGGAGGATTCTTTTTGTGGTATTGGTTGAGGTTTAGGCGTAGAGGTTTGTTTGATTGGGGTTTGATTTGTTTTTTTTGGTTGAGCGCAGATAATGGCATTTTTTTTGCCAAAACCTAAAAATCCTTTTTGGGGATTTTGAATGATTTCATATTCTAGCTCTACAATAGAGCAATTAAAAAGTTTAGAAGCTTCAATAAGGGCATTTTCAAGAGTTGTCGCTTCTATTTTCTTCATTTTTCAACCTTGTGCTTTTTGTGTTCGGCAATTTCCCTTGCTTTTTTGCTTTCAAGAGCTTTGTTGATGAGTAGTTGCTGTAAGATGGAGAAAATATTATTTACAAACCAATAAAGCACCAAGCCTGAAGGGAAAGTTACAAAGAAAATAGTAAAAATAAGTGGCAAGAATTTAAAGATTTTTTCTTGTATAGGGTCATTAAAAGTAGTTGGCGTTAGATGTTGTTGGAGATACATAGTAATACCCATAAGAACTGGTAAAACAAAATAAGGGTCCATAACAGATAAGTCTTGAATCCAAAGTAACCAAGCAGCCCCTTTTAGCTCGATGGCATTGTATAAAACGCGGTAAATTGCAAAAAACACAGGCATTTGCAAAAGAAGTGGCAAACATCCGCCCATTGGATTAGCGCCGTGTTTTTTATAAAGCTCCATCATATGAGCTTGAAGTTTTTGTGGCTCACCTTTGTATTTTTGTTGAATCTCTTTCATTTTTGGAGCAAGTTCTTTGAGTTTTTGCATAGAGACCATTCCCTTGTAAGTCAAAGGATAAAGGACAACTCTAACAATAAGTGTTAATAAAATAATCGCCCATCCCCAGTTCCCACACCAGTCATAAAGTGTTTCTAAAAGTAAAAAGAGAGGCTTGGCAAAAAAGGTGATGATTCCATACTCAACTACTTCGGTAAGATTAGGGTTGATACTCTCTAATAAGCGATAATCTTTAGGTCCAATGTAGCCAGATAATTTAATATTTCCATTAGCGCTTAAAAAAGGCATTGGATTTTCATTGGCATTACTTAAAACTACAGAGTTAAGATTGTTAGATTGACTAAAAAATAAAGTTGTGTAGTATCTATCTACAGCGGCTAATATGCTAGAGTTTGCAAAATTGCTTTGTCCGCTAGAATCGCCATCTTCAATAGCGGTAATTGTCCCATCTTGTTCTTTTATGATAACGCCTTTAAAGACATAAGAATCATTTTCAGCACTTGGGCGCATACCAGGAGAGATGAAGTAAGTGTAGTTTTGTGGAATCTCTACCTTGACTTCATAGAGACCATTAGGGTGAAATGTGATAGTTTTTGTAAGTATGAAATTTTCTAATTTTTGAGTAAGCGTAAGAGTTTGTGCTTTATCTTTTAATTCAATATTTGCGGCGCTTGTTTGATAAGGGGTGTTAAAAGCTTGTTGATTAAGCATTGAATCGGCAAAACGAATTTCTAGGATTTTTGGATTGCTTTGATTGGTAATATCATTGCTAAATAACTCAAGATTTTTTGCATCTTTTTGATACTTTTCTTCTTTGAGAGTAACTTGTGCAATTCTCCCTAGGCGATCGATTTGGTATTCAAAATTTTCTCCACTAATAGTAGTGATAATTTCTTGTGTTGTAGAAATTTGCGTTGATTCTTGAATGGAATTAGGCTTTGCTTCTTTGGTCGTAGGGAGATTTTGCGTGGTTTGAATAGATGAAGCAGTAGCAGTGGCATTATTTTCTTGTGGTTTTGGTGCATAAAAATAACTATAAGGAACGAAGAAAGCTAACGCTAAAACAACAGCTATGATGATACGAGTTTGTGAGTTTAGATTATCGAGTTTATTAAGCACGGGAAACCTTTGAGAAATTTTTTATAATATAAACATTTTGTATAGAATCTCTAGTTATGCAAGGGAGATTCTTAAAAGTAAAATTTTTAGTTTTTATGGGTATTAACCAGTATTTTGGCGTTTTGGGTGGCATAAAGCTATAGCGGAGAAGCTTACGAATTTTTGGATAAGAAATGCCCCCTTGGAAGAATTGATTGCAACTTAAAACTCTTAAGAAAGTTTTCAAAAAAGCGACAATGGGATTTTGAAATTCAAAAACTTGCTTGGAGTATTCTGAGCAAGAGGGATAATAGCGACATTTAGGACCAAGCAAAGCTGAAATATAACGCTGATAAAAAGAGATAAGTGATAAAAAGAAGCGTTTTTGCATTTTTAGATTCATCCAATTTGAAGCAGTTTTAGTCGCATCAGTGCGTGGCTATAGCTACTTTGTAAAGTGGAATAGGGAGCTTTGTCTAATCCGTTTTTTGCCAACAAAACCATATCGCCATTGACTAGGTTAGACATTGAATTACGATATAAGTTTCTTAGGCGTCTTTTGACAAAATTTCTACAAACTGCATTGCCTACTTTTTTGGAGACACAAAAACCGACTCGGTTAGATTTGAGATTTTCTTTAAAAAAAAGAATAAAATAGGGATTGTGCCATTTTTTAGGGCTTTTATAGACATTTTCAAAATCTTTCTTATTTTTTAAAGTGACCAAAACTAAAAACCCAAACTTAAGATTAAACAGCTAATCTTTTTCTGCCTTTTGCTCTTCGTGCATTGATAACTTTTCTACCATTTTTGGTTTGCATTCTTACGCGAAAACCATGTGTTCTTTTTCTTGGTGTGTTGTGTGGTTGATATGTTCTTTTCATAAGTTATTGCCTTTTTGTAAAAATAAGGGTTAATTCTACTACAAAATTACTTAAAATTACTTTTATTTAAAGAATTTTTATTCTTCAAATTGACTGGTTAATGCCACTGCAATAGCTGCTACCAAATCACTCTCATCACTTGTTTCTTGCGGCATTAGCGATGGCAATTTGTTTTCTAAATAAGAAGTATCAAAAATACCGCGTTTAAAATCTTTGTCATTACAAATATTAATCAAAAATGGAATTGTGGTTTTAACGCCACGGATTTTAAATTCACTTAATGCGCGTTTGAGTTTATTGACTGCTAAATCATAGCTTGTAGCACGCACAATAAGTTTGGCAATCATTGAATCATAAAAGGGCGGAATTGCAAAGTCTTTATAAATATAGCTATCTACCCTCACAAAAGGTCCAAGTGCAGGATAATAGGCAGTGATAATTCCGGGGTTTGGTATGAAATCATTATGCACATCTTCAGCGTTGATTCTAGCTTCAATAGCAAATCCTTGTGCGGTAATGTCATTTTGGCTTAAATCAAGAATTTCTCCATAGGCAATTCGTATCTGCCTTCCAATAAGGTCTAAGCCTGTGATTTCTTCTGTTACGCCGTGTTCAACTTGGATTCTTGTATTCATTTCCATAAAATAAAAATTATTCGAATCATCAATTAAAAATTCAATTGTTCCTGCATTGGTATAGTTTGCAGCCTTAGCTGCAGCCACAGCAACCACTCCCATTCGCCGCCTTAAATCAGCACTAATAGTAGGGCAGGGGGCGATTTCTATGAGTTTTTGATGACGCCTTTGAATAGAGCAATCGCGCTCTAATAGGTGAATAACATTGCCATAATTATCAGCTAGAATCTGGAATTCAATGTGTTTTGGATTTTGGATATATTTTTCCATAAAAACATCATCATTTTTAAAAAATGTCAAAGCCTCTCTTTTGCAAGCATTAAAAGCATTTTCTAATTCACTCTCTTCATGCACAACACGGATTCCTCTACCACCCCCTCCGCTACTTGCTTTGAGTATTACAGGATAGCCAATTTTTCTTGCAATTTTTTGTATTTCATAAAGACTTAATTTATTAAGCGGTTCTGTGCCTGGGACAACTGGGATTCCATTTTGTATCATTAGATTTCTTGCGGCATTCTTATCTCCCATTTTGGCGATGACTTCACTCTCTGGACCAATCCACACTAACCCTGCTTCTTTGACTTTTTTTGCAAAAAGGGCATTTTCACTTAAAAAACCATAGCCTGGGTGAATGGCTTCTGATTCGGTTGCTTTTGCTGCTTCAATGATTCTATCAGGATCCAAATATCCTTTAATAGGATCTTCGCTTATGGCATAGGTGTGGGTTGCCATTTTGACATGCAGACTATCTCTATCAGCGTGAGAATAGATTGCTACAGATTCTATATTTAAATCATTGCAGGCTCGAATAATGCGAATGGCAATTTCGCCACGATTGGCAATAAGAATTCGTCTAAACATAAAAACTCCAAGATTTTGGCATTAATTTTAAAATAAATGATTCTATTTTATATTGAATCTTTTTAATTTTTTCTTTAGGGAGCAATAAAAAACTTTATTAAAAAAATAAATTACACTTAAATCGTTATATTTTTACACATAGATTCATTGAAGTTTTGTGTGAAAATCAAAATGGTTGCCATTAATTAAGCAAACCATTTTGAATAATAAAAAGATTGTAAATTTGAAATTCTAAGGAGAGCTAGACTTGAAATAAAGCCTAGCAAAATGAAATTTATTTATTATAAAATGTGATTAAAAATTACCTGTTAAAGAAACCCAAAAGCGTCTCCCTTCTTCGATTCTATTATATTGAGAGACATAACCATCTGTTGGATTCCCTGCAAAACTATCAGTGAATTTCTTATCTAAAAGATTGTGAATAGCCACATTAAGCTTCCAAGAATCATTGAAAGCATAAGTTCCACCAGCAGTCATTAAGAATATATTTTTGTAGTATTCTCCTATTACTGGATCGCCACCTGTGTAGCGATTCCCTTGCCATTGTCCTTTAAGATAAGGTGTGAAGTTGTTAAAGGGTATGCTAATTTTAGCGATAAGATTATGCTCTAAAGAGTCATCTACTGGTTTTCCAATAGCGCTTATGGTAGAAGATTCACGCACTTCAGAATCTAAATAGGTATAAGAAGCGTCAATGTTGATTTTTTCTAAGACTTTAAATCCTGCTGCTAATTCCACTCCCATATATCGCACTTCTCCGTGATTGATGGCTTGTGAGCATCTAGCATAGGTGCAGATTCCAACTCCTGAAATATTTTCTCCAGTATTTATGGTTACACTTGAGATTTTATCTTTAAAGTCTGTTAAAAACCCTGTAAGACTTATGTAGTGAGAATCTTGATTGTAAATAGCGCTTAATTCATAATTAATTGAAGTTTCTTCAGAAAGATTTGGATTTCCATAGCTAGGAAATCTTCCTTGTCCGCTAAAATTATAATATCCTGCAATAAGGCGATTTGGTGTTGGCGCTTTAAATCCAGTTGCAATACCACCTTTTAGTGTTAGAGAATCAGTTGGATTATAGACAAGATAGCCTCTAGGTGAAATATTATCGCCAAAAATTTCGTGGTGATTGTATCTTGCTCCTAGCGTAAAGTTTAGATTATCTAAAATTGAAAGTTCATCTTCTGCAAAAATTCCAAGCAAATATTGATCAAATTTAGTTGGATTTGCGATTTTATCTTGCATTTTTTCTATGCGATATTCAGCGCCAACACTCAAGAGATTTCTCTCTCCTAATGGAACAACAGCTTTAGTATCTAAAATAATATCTTCTGCTAGAATATCTCTATTTTCTCCCAAATGGGGTTGTGTTGCAAGTCCGACAACTTCTCTACCATCATTGCTAACGCGATTGTATTGGATTCCAGAATCTAACACAAAATTTTCATAAGTTCCCTTGTGTGTTAAATAGGTTACTAATTTATCAACTTGCATTGTATCAGTGTAGCCCCCTGTTAATGCACCAGTATTATTAAGGGGTTTTGTTAGAGTCCCTAGCTGCCCATTGGCGTTATCAAAAATGCTTTGCGAGTAATCTACATCAAAGGTAAAATGATTTTGAGGATTAGCTAGGTAATCTAATTTTAATCCAAAATTATGATTATTGGCTCTTGTTGGGCTTTGTGCTTGAGAGGTATCAATGATTGTTCCATTAGGCTCTGAATAGCTCACACTAGAACCCTCTCTGTAAAATTCTCTTGCGCGTAGAGTAAGGGAGAGTTTGTCTTTAATAAGTGGTCCGCTACCATAAATACTAGTCCCATAGAGATTTCCCCATTGTGAATCTTCTTGAAGCAAGGCTTCTGTTTGGACGCTTAAGCCCCATTTTTCGGGAGATTTTTTTGTAATAATATTAACCACACCACCTAATGCATCAGAACCATAAAGGGTGCTCATTGGACCTTTGATAATCTCAATGCGTTCAATTGCTGAAATTGGAGGCAAGAAAGAAGAAGTAATTTCAGTGAAGCCATTAGGACCCACATCTCCTCCAACGCTTTGTCTTCTTCCATCTATTAAGATAAGGGTGTATCCCGTGATTCCACGCATAGTTATTTGATAAGTTCCTGTTTTTCCTTTACTAGCAAATAAATCTACTCCAGGAATATCTGCAATCGCTTCTGCTACATCGCGATAAGGCTTGTTTTCCAAATCTTCTTTCTTGACAATTGAAATACTAGCGGGGGCTTCTTTTATGTCTTGAGAAAATCCACTAGCACTCACAACTGAAGTGTCTAAACGATATTCTTCAGCAGCATTTGCGCTAATTGCGCCAAGCATTAAAGATAACACAACAGATGAATATCTAACCTTGTTTGATATAAACATTTTTACTCCTATTAAAAATAATAATGATATTTAAAATTGTATTTATTATTAGCTTAAGTA
This sequence comes from Helicobacter colisuis, assembly GCF_023646285.1. Lineage (NCBI taxonomy): Bacteria > Pseudomonadati > Campylobacterota > Epsilonproteobacteria > Campylobacterales > Helicobacteraceae > Helicobacter > Helicobacter colisuis. Next base: position 41,085 of record NZ_JAMOKX010000003.1, read on the forward strand.
AAAATAAACAATTATAATAATTACTACTATAATTGAATAAATTTAATAACGAAAGAGTTTATTTTTTTGGTTTAACAAAAAAGAGTTGTAATATTAAAAATGCAGTTATAGGATAGGATTGTCAGTATAAAGGGTGTAAAAGAGTAATGGCTTTTGGGAATGAATAATTTTATTTTGTATTTATTTTTAAATTTTCTTTCAGTAATATTATAAAACTTTATAAAAAAAGCAAATTATGTTAGAATTGCTTTGTTTTTATATAAAATAAGGGTTTTTTATGGATTTGATTTATGCGATAGTTTTGGGAATTGTTGAAGGTTTGACAGAATTTTTGCCTGTTTCTTCAACAGGACATTTGATTCTTACTTCAAAACTGCTTGGAATCCAACAAGATATGTTTCATAAAACATTTGAGGTTATAATTCAATTAGGGTCAATTTTAGCAGTTATTTTTGTCTTTTGGGAAAGGTTGTTTAAAAATAGTTTGGAGCTTTGGGTTAAGCTTGCCATTGGATTTTTGCCTGCGGGTATTTTGGGTTTTTTGCTTTATGATTTGATTAAAATACTTTTTGCGCCCATTACGACTTCTATTATGTTAATTGTGGGTGGAATCGCCTTTATTGTTATAGAAATATTTTATAAAGAAAAAGAGCATCACACCAAAGAAATAGCAGAAATTTCTTATAAACAATCCTTTTTGATTGGGATTTTTCAAGCTTTGGCGATGATTCCAGGCACTTCTAGGAGTGGGGCGACTATTATTGGTGGATTGCTTTTGGGCTGCAATCGCAAGGTAGCAACAGAATTTTCTTTTCTCCTAGCTTTACCTACGATGATTATTGCAAGTGGATATAGTGCTTATAAAAACTATGCTGTATTTAATGCTGATAATTTGCTTATTTTAGCAGTTGGGTTTGTTGTAGCATTTTTAAGTGCTTTGATAGCGATTAAATTGTTTTTAGGCTTTGTTGCAAGGTTTAATTTTATCCCTTTTGGGATTTATCGCATTATTCTTGGAATCGCATTTTTGTTTTATTTAGAAGTTCTTTAGGTTAAACTTTTGTAACATAGCCGCTTAAAATCTCTCTTAAGAGTCCGCCAAAATTAATTTTTAGCTTGATTTCTTGTCCACTTTTTGTAACTTCTATTACTCTTCCTGCTCCAAAAATTTTGTGCATTACACAATCTCCCTTTTGGAAGCCTATCTCATCGGCGCCTTTTGATAAGTTTGTGGTGCTAGGGTGCGAAAAATTTTCTTTAGCAAGAATCTTGCTTTCTGCTAAAAATCTTGAAGGCAACAAACTAGCACGATTTCCCCTATAAAATCTTGAATCAACATAGCTTAAATAAAGCTCCTTTTTCGCTCTAGTGAGGGCAACATAGCCTAGTCGCCTTTCTTCTTGGATATTAGTGTCTTCTCTTGCCATAGGAAAGAAACCTTCTTCAAGTCCAATGATAAAAACATAATCAAATTCTAAACCTTTGCTAGAATGGACGCTCATACACGAAATGCCCTCAACCCCTTTTTGCTCATTTCTTAATTCTGTGTCCTCTTGATCGCTTCTTAGCGCAAGTTCATTGAGAAAACTTTCTAGCTCCATTAGTGGATTTTGTTTAACATATTCGCGGTATAGTCCATAAAATTCTTCAATATTGCTTACTCTATCAACTTCTTCGCTATTTTGCGATAAAGCTTTGCAAAGTCCGATTTTTTCTTCAAAATCATCAAGGAATTTGAGGCTAGATTGACTTTGTGATTCTTGGAGTTCTTCAATAGTCTTAAAAAATTCCCAAATTGTATTGTAGGCTTTTTTACTGATTGTTTGTTGTAGTGATTGTGAAGATTGCTTGGTAAAAAGCTCATAAATACTGCAATGATGAATCTGACTAAGTGATTTTAGTTTTTCAAGAGTGGTTTTTCCCAAGCCTCTTTTGGGCTTGTTGATGATTCTAAAGAGCGAAAAATCATCGTTGATATTGGTTAGAATCCTAAAATAGCTAATCACATCTTTAATTTCGCTACGCTCATAGAATCGAATGGTTCCAACCAAAACATAAGGGATTCTTTCGCGATTAAAACCTTCTTCTAAAGAACGAGAGAGTGCATTTAAGCGAAATAAAATGGCAATATCTTTGGGATTTATTCCATTTTGAAGTAGTTTTTTAATGATTTTTGAGAGATTCCTTGCTTCTTCTTGTTCATCATTAGAATGCAAAACTTCAATAGGCTTCCCTTCGCCTAAATTGCTTTTTAGTGTTTTGCCTAGTCGTTCTTTGTTATTAGAAATAAGATGATTAGCAGCATTTAAAATCGATTTGCTAGAGCGATAGTTTTCTTCTAGTTTAATAGTTTTTGCGCCTTTGAAATGTTGAGAGAAATTAAGAATATTTTGGATATTAGCACCCCTCCAGCTATAAATGCTTTGATCATCATCGCCCACTACACAAATGTTGCTGTGTGTGGTGCAGAGATATTTTAAAAGTTGATATTGTAAGTCGTTGGTATCTTGATATTCATCAACCATAATATATTGGTACCTTTGGCTGATTTCTGTGGCAACATTGGGATTTGATTTCAAAATCTCAATGGGAAGCAAAAGCAGATCATCAAAATCCACCATATTGTTCTGCAAAAGCGTTTCTTGATAGTTTAGATAGACTTTTGCGATATGCTTATAAAATTCATTGTGAGCATTTTTAAGAGCTTCTTGGGGTGAAATTTGAGAATTTTTATAGCGAGAAACCTCGCTTATAACCAAAGGGAGTGGTGCAAGATCACAATTAAGCTCTTTGATGATTTTTTTAGAATCATCGCTATCAGCTAAAATAAAGTTTATTTTACGCCCTAAAAGTGGGATATAAAATTTCAAAAACAATAGTCCAAATTTATGAAAAGTGCAAAGCAATGGGGGGTGAGAAGTTGATTTCTCTAGCATATTTAAAGCGCGTTTTTGCATTTCATTGGCTGCTTTATTAGTAAAGGTGAGAGTTAGGGTATTACTTGGTGGAATCCCCACTTCATCAATCAAATATGCAAGTCTAGTTGTGATGGTTTTGGTTTTGCCACTTCCTGCACCTGCTAAAATCAATAAAGCCCCTTCAATGGTAGTAACAGCCTGTTTTTGTGAGGCATTAAGTTGATTAAGAAATTTTTCTTGCATAAAAAACCTTGATGAAAATTTCGGAATTATACCAATTTATTGCATCACAAAACTCTTAATTTGCAGAAGTCATTAAAGGCAATAAGAAAAAAATATAAAGGTTTTATTGGAAAATTTTAATGCTAGTTTAATAATCTATGATAACACAATATCCCAAAAAAGCAGAAGCAATAAATCATAATATAAGAGATTTGCAATGATTGTTCCCACCTTAGTTGCACAATAATCAGTTTTTAACAAGTTCCATCTGCTAAATAGAATATCAAAAAGGAGTGGAGTAGTTGGTATGGCAATGAATAACGCTTCATCATTAAAAACTTTTGAGACTCTTTACAAGAGAGGCAATCATTATAAGGAATTTAAGCTAATTTATTCTTGTTTAGAGCTGATTTTATTTTAATAAACAAGTTTTTAGAGAGAGAGAATATACTTGAAATTTAATTAATATAGTTGCTAACTTTTAGTATTGCTTATGCATTACCCCATAATTAGCTTGAAAATACAACCCTTGATGCCAATAGTCTAAAATAATCTTTTGACCAGAAATCAAATACTCTTGCATCTTTAACAAACCCTTTTACTTCATTGATAGCTTGTTTTATATCAAGAGTATCTATTTTGTCATGAAGTAGTTTGGCAAATTCCTCTTTAGTTAAAATATCTTTGTTAAAATTTCTATTTTCTTTCATTCTTTGACATAAATGATCTAAATTAAGTGGAATATTGTTTTTAACATACCACTCAAAATCAAACCAATCTCTCCCTTTAACACGAGTTTTCCAGTTTCTAAATAAAAGAGCATACATCTTACCAGCATAAAGATTTGGCAAGGTCATAGTTCTAATATTAAAAGTCATAGGAAGAAGAAGTGTTTTTGATTCAGTTTGAAATTTTAATGGAGGATTGGTATCTACTTCAAGTTTAATTTTAATCCTTCGCCCATTATGAATATCTTCTAATCCTTTAGCTTCAATATTAAGTGTATGGATAGATGTGTCATTTTTTAAAAATGCTGATTCTATATTTGTCTCATTTGGTTTGCTTTTTTTATTTAAGCTTACTTCAATACCCAAAGCTTCAAACTCATTCACAATACTTGGAAAATATTTTTCCATATCAAAGCTTTTGTTTTTTCTAAATGTTCTTTGATTAAAAGAAGTGCATTTTTTTCTGCAAACTCATAGACATCACCCAAGTGCAAAATATTAGAATCCATAGAATTTGCCAACAAGAAGCTGCTAAGAAATATAGAAAAAAAAGTTTTTTTTATCATCATTTATCCTTTTCGATAATTACATTGTCAAAAAGGAATCTAGTATTGCTAAGGATTTCGCTTTGCGTGGCAAGTCTTGCTTTAATCCTATGCCAAATGGCTTCACCATTTTTGTTTTTATAAAGAAAGAAATTTTCAGGACTTGTGGTAAGTTTAAAGCGTTCTTTTATTAGTGGTTTATTATCAATATCTATAAATTTTGCTTGGATTCCATAAAGTCTTTGAATATGCTCGTAAACTTCTTTTTGTCTGTTAATTGCATCTTGGTTTAAATTCCCATAGAAAATAACAAAAGCAAGCCTGTCCTTTTTAGATTTAAAAAAATCCTCTGTTTCCTTGTCTTTTTGTGCAATCTTGGAAATTTTTGCAAATTTAGTATCTACAATATTTGGATATTCTAAATTAGGATCTTCAAGCAAATTAATAGCCCAAACTTTTGCAAATCTTTCTGACTGCTCTGTTTGCCATTTATTCATAATTTGCATTATTTTTACATTTTCTTTTGTAGGTCTCATGGTTGCAATGGATTTCACTCGTTTAAAAATTTCGGTATATTCCTTGACACTTAAATTATCCAAGGAATTTAAATGGGACAGAACGCATAAAAGCTGCATCATCGCTTATGCGCTCTTTTTTCTGTATTTCTTTTTCCTTTACTTCAGGTTCGTAATAGTGCCAACCACGCCTTGAATCATTAAAAAATGAATTGCTTTGGGAGTATAAAAAAGTGGTGACAATTAGCGTAAATAGAAATTGTTTTGGCAAGACAGAACCTTTGGTGGTGAATTTTAATTATTCTATTATTTTTAGTTCAACAAAAAGTAGTCGCTATATATTTTTTCTATTTTTATTTTGCATATTCCCTGATGCAATTTCAAGCATCGAGATAAAAATTTCAATATCCTTGGCATTTAAAAACTTTCAAGCGCGTTGCATTAATCGTCAATCCACTTGCCGCAAAATCTGCATTGCCGCTGCTTATTGCGCTTACAACCGCATCAAACTCCATATCTTTAACTTCCAATGTTTTACCAAGTCGTTTAGCAATCTCATGCGCACGCCCTTATATTCCGACCCCTCTTTAAACTCAAAAGGAACGAATCCCGTAGCCGTCGCGACAACTATTTTTTCCTTTCCCTTTCACGCACTTAAGCCAAAACTTACAAAAACCGCTAACAAGCCTGATAGCAACGTCTTATACATTTCTTTCTCCTTGATAAAAACTAGCTAGGATTATAACAAAAATATAAGCCGCTGTTAAGCCTTTTAAGGCAGTATATCAAAAATTAATCCAATGGAATCCAAAATGTAATTTCTATATTACTGGCACACACAATGCATATAAAGATTTATTGATTTGTTTTTTTTTGATATAATACTTTCTCTTGCCTAAATGAAATGGACGATTACATACAAGCATAAAAGTGCGGATTCTCTGATTTTTTGTATCTCCCCCCCCATTTATCCAATACCTTTAATCAAGAATCCGCACTTTTATGCTTACTGCCTTAAAACATCAATAATTTTACGATTCTACTTTGATTTAAGATTTTATTTGAAAGGATTTAATGCAGTTGAAAGGCGAAGAATTGGAATCCCTTAGAATCCCAGATTCACTCCGCCATTTTCATCAATTTTGTAGTTAGCATCGCGTCCGATTGTGTAGCCATTTCCACTACCACTTCCATTGCTCAATGGACGGCAAATATCACCCACTTTCACGCTTCCGCTTGTGATTTTTGCATAAGATAGCTTAGGTGTAGAGCGCACAACTTCAATATCACCACTTTTTGTCTCCACTCTACCAGTAGTTTCTTTGGTATAAGAATCCTTAATTGCTTTTCCTAGCGCAAAACATTCATAGGTATCGCCTTGATTGAGTGTTTGTGAAAACACCACTTCATTATTTTCTACACTTGCGACTTTTAAGGGATAAATCGCATTTAAAATATCACTAGAAATACGTCCTGCAATCTGTCTTATTATCGCAGTATCCGCTGTTATGCTATCATCTTTTATCGCAGTTTTCATTACAAGCGTATTTGAAAACTTAATCTGCCTTGTCGCAAACAAAAGCACACGATAATCCACCTTAATTTCTGCTTCTATTTTAGTTTTGCCTGTGAGATTGCTTTTCTTTACGCCTCCATCAATATCCGAAACAGAAAATAGCAAAATATAATCGGTTGCTAGGACATTTTTAAGTTTATAAATTTCATCACTTGCCGCATCACCGCTTTTGATAAGGGATTTTTCCATTTCGTAATATCCGGGCGTATCACGTTCTAAGACATTAAATTTTCTACTTTGGAGCAAATCCGTGATGATTTGCTGCTGTAAATTATTTCCGATTCCGCGCTTATTAATATCAGGCGTTGCATTAAACACCGTAATACTGCGGCGATTACTCGCACTTTGCCCGGGGGCTTTATACTTTTTTGTTGTGGTTGTTTTCTTGATGAGCACAACAACCTTGTATTCATCGCCTTGTTTGGAATTTGAAATTACTTCATAGGAATCAAATGTCCCTCCACTAATGCGCGCAATCTCCTCGTTATAGGATTTTTGTAGCTGCTGTTTGTCATTTGTTTTGGTGTAATCTGTACTTAGTTTTGAACCAACCGCTAATTTGCCACCATACATTTTTGATATAGCATCCGCCAAAGCCTTATTAACTGCTTCTTCATAAGAGGAACCATAGCCCTCACCGCGAGCATCTTTGGTGTTTTTAGTAGTTACCACTTCCGCGTTTAATCCCACACACATCAATAAAAACAATAAAAAAGTTGCTAACAATTTCATAAACACACCTTAAAAATCATCGACTTCTAAGTTGGTTGCGCGTTTGACGCCAGGGGTTGCTTTCGCACCACTTTTGCCGCTTTGTTGTGTTGGTATATTTTCCATTGCATCAAATCGCTTATTTGCCTCATCAATGCTATCCATAGAGTAATACACAATCGCTCCAACCACTTCATAATCGCCCTTATCCACACTCCAAGTTCTAGCTACTTCCATACCGCGCAAGGAAGCTTGAGCAGTACTGCTAAACTCTTTAGACATTTCTTTTACTATGCTTGTGCGAGTTTTTTTCTGTGCCGCACCCATTTTGACCTTACCGTCAGTCTTGCTAGCCTTTAGCATTGCATTTTTTGTCTTCTGTTTTAATTCGGTGTTTTTCATAAACGCATTAACATTGGAGGATAAAAACTGCGCAATGGTCGCCTCCGCATTGCTTTGTGCGCGAGTTCTTGCTTCGCGCCTGTAATCAGAATTAAACCCTTCCTCTTTTGTAAAGGAATCCATTCCGTAAGCAAGAAGTGCTGGACGACAATTTTCATTGTAAAAATACTTTATACCAAGATGTGTGAGCAAGTATTCATCATCAAAATCTTCTACTATACTATCTGCACTTTTGCATTGCGCTTTATTCTCTATTGGTTTTGATTTATGTCCTTGCGCTAAATCGCGTGCAAGTTGAAGTGATTTTGGCGTGGTATAAGCTAAAACACCAATCTCAGTCTCACCTTCTTCATTTGTAACAATAAAGGTTTCATAGGGAATCATACCTTTAATTTCATCAAAGGCTTCTTTTGTGAATCCGCTCGTATATGCACTATTAAAGATATTTTCCTCTACTTCTGCTTCTATTGTTTCTGGCTTCTTATCGCCTTTTGCGTTGGTTACAACGCTATTGACGATATTTCCTACGATTGCAAATATCCCATCAGCATCTCCGCTCTTTTCCTCTAGCTCTTTTTTGACCTTTTTTTGCATTTCATCATTAAGCATATCATCTGGCATTTGCTTGCGGTGGTATGAAAGTGCTTCCTCCACTGCAATTTTTCCTGCTTTTGACAAAATCATATCTGCCTTTAAAGTCAAAAATGCCTTTCGATAAGCCATTGATAAATATTCATAATATTGCGCATCGTCTGGATTTGCATCAACAGTTGCAGTCGCACTATAAATATAGGCTTCTTTATTTTTCTTTTTTAGCTCTCTTTTTGCTCTATCAAGCAAATCATCTATATTTTGCTTTTTAGGCTTTTCCAAATTAGGCTTCACATCTGATTCTATGATTTTCTCAAGCTGTTCGCCTGTATTCTCTTTTGTTATATCCTCAGCATATAGTAAGCTTGCTAATGCTAAAGAACCAATCAATAATAGCTTTCTCATTTGCTTCCTTTTTACCAACTTACAGATTTGCTAGAGCCAACTTTATCAATTGTTTGCTCATCTTCCCAATACACAAGCCCAGAAGTCAAGTCTGTTAATCGCAAGAGAAAGAAATATTCCACCTGTGTTTTACCATTGCTTAGCTTGACATTATCCTGTCTAATTTTACCTGCTAGTGAAAAATCTGGCGATACTAAAGTTCCTTTTTTGGCAATTGTTTTTTGGTTAAACTCATCATTATCTCTTAATTCCCTCACATCCTCGCTCATACTATCTAGCGCACCACCTGCGGCAACTGCAGAGGTTAGGACAAATTTTCCTGATTTTCTTAGTGCTGTGGTAATTTTTGCAGTTAGCTTTTCCGTGTCGATTCTTTGTGGCGTATCATTCACTACTCTACCAATCGCAATCACCTTTCTTTGTCCGGGCTTAATGCTTGCAAAAGCAGGGTCGCTAAGCATACTATTAATCATTGTTTCTGCCGCATTTTCAAAATCTTCTCTATCAAGCCCAAGCGTAAGAGAATCCCCTTTTTTAACCTGCGTGGCTTTACCATCTGTATAAGTACCACCGCTTCCTGTTGCACAACCTGTCATTACCAAAGCTCCTGCAAGAGCTAATCCTAAAATTTTTGTTTTTGTCATTTTGTATCCTTTTGTTTAAATTTAATTTTTACGAATTTCTATTCTAAAGTCTTGCGCCCTTGCATCTGCTGCAAGCTTACGCAAAACAACTTTCTGTCTAGCTGGAATCCTAAGTGCTTGATAATCCTCACTAAGAACATCGCGCAATACAAAACCATCTTTATCCAACCATTCCACTTTATACACTATATTTTTAACAGAATCGCTATAAAAAATAATCTCAAATTCCAAGTAGCCATTGTCATTGATGCGCTTGCGTCTCTCTTGAATAATATCCTTAGAAAGAGAGGAATCCAAAGTGATATTAGGTAAGCTAGAATCCTTTTGATATGTTGTCGAACACGCACTCAACAAAATTACAGCACAAATTAATAACCATTGTTTCATTGTTGAACCTTATTTTTGTGTTAAATTAACATTACTTGGCAAATTTGGTGCAAATGAACGCACTATAATAAGTGCATTTTTATTCTTATCCAATGTGTTTGTATAAATCTCTTCTCCTTGAGGATTTTTAATGTTCACACTCCCCTTGTTTTCAACCATTGCCACAGAGATGTTTTTAGGCAACCCACGCCACGAACGCACATCGGCATTATTTGTCAATGTTGTTAGCATAGAACTACCAAGCGATAGGAATCCACCTGTTTTATCATTGCTTGCCACAACGACATTTAATGTAGTTTTGGTAATTGTCTGTGCTAGGGCTTTAGTAATCATTGCAGGCATATTAATTTTAAACTCTGTTGCAATAATATTATCTAAATCAACCACTTCTGTTGTTTGAATGCCATTGACTTTAATATTGGGAAAAGACGCTTCACGCTTTTTTAAAGTTTGCAAAGCCACATTTGTCGTAACAATATTTTTATCTACAACAAATGGCAATGTCAATGTGAAATCATCTTTCATTACACCAAAACCATTCTCATAGACAACAAAAATATATTTTTTGCCCTTTTTGGAAACAGAATTTGCGCGCCCCTTAAAAACTGCATATTCCTTTTGAATCTCTTTATTTTTAGGATTAATTTTAGCAACTTCTCTAAATAAATCCGCTGCTTTACGATAATCGTTGTCCATAAAGAAAAATACAGAAGCAAGATAAGTCGCATAAGGATTTACAAAATCTTTTGTTGTTACAAACTCCTTAAATAGCGCATCATATTCCTTTGTTACACTTTTTAGATTCTCATTCATATTTTTATCATAATTTGGATCTTCCTTTGCTTTTTCAATCTCTTCACGATTTTTAGCAATCTCTCTTGCAAAATACTCTTTTGCTTTATCTTGACGCATTAAAGCGCGGTTAAACTCCACTCTAGCATTACTATAATCGCCCAAATCCATAAAATTTAAGCCTTTATAGAGATTAAGCATAATGCGTTCATACAAGCTTCCCTCATAATCCACAATGGTATCATTAATCAATGTAGTTGCGACAATCTTAGCTCCTTTTTTGCCTGCATTTTGTAAATCCACATCTTGTTTATAAGATTCCTCTGCCGCGTCAAAAAGTTGATTGCTAAGATCAAATTCACCACAATTTCTAGCGATTAACCCAACATTAATACCTGTATAAATTGTATCGCTTCCTTTCTTGACTTTATCCAAATTTTGCGAGAAAAAGCCATCATTACAAATCCTTTGATACAAGGCACTTTCAAAAGTCTGATTCTGCACACTATGATTCGCACACGCGCTAAACAATAGACAAGTAGCACCAAATATCGCCAACTTTAATGTTTTGTTTTCATATAAAAAACTCATAAACCAAATACTCCCAAAAAATTTAATTTAAAAATGGAACAGCAATATATCAAAAAAAAGGCTCAAGATAAGTTAAAAACTTTTAAAGGGGTTTTTAACTATGATTATACCGATGAAAAATAGGTATATGTATCGTTCCCAAATTTCAGAAAAGAAATTTCGTGAAATTTTATGGTATTTTTGCCTTGATTTAGAAGCTGTAAAAATAGCTGAAATTTGTAAAATTTCTAGGATAACAATTAATAAAATTCTTAAAAATATTAGACTTTTAATGCTACAATCTTGTCAAAACCAAGGCAAGCTAAGCGGTGAAATTGAAATAGATGAAAGCTACTTTGGAGCCAAAAGAGTGCGCGGCAAAAGAGGCAGGGGAGCAGCTGGTAAGCATATAGTGTTTGGCATGCTAAAAAGGGATGGCAAGGTGCATACGCAGCTAGTTAATGGGTGCTTCGCAAAAGAGCTTTTACCGATATTACAAGGCTTTAGCGATATTAGTAATTCTACCATTTATAGCGATTGTTGGAAGGCATATGATGGCTTAGTAGATTACGGAGCTAAAGCTCATTATAGAGTGAAACATAACCAAAATGAGTTCGCAAATGGCAAAAATCACATCAATGGGATAGAAAACTTTTGGGGCTACTACAAGCATCGCTTAAGTAAGTTTAAAGGTATAAAAAGAGAGAATTTTCTTTTACATTTAAAAGAGTGTGAATTTAGATTCAATAACAAGGAAAATCTCTATCAAGTTTTATTAAAATTGATAAGAGAAAATCCTCTTAACTTATCTTGAGCCTTAAAATTATCCCCACCTGCTGGGAGATTTTTTAATGGCGTCCAAATAACCCCTGTTTGCCTTATACCCATCGCCATAGGGTGTGGAAAAGGATACATAAATTGCAATCTATAAGCAGTTTTAATCCAAATAGGTAATGGGTGTTCTCCACAAAGTGCTGTATAAGAAGCAGAGTTCCATAAAATTAATTGCCTATGTAATTTGTAAATCATTGAAGAGGCAACGCTTGCTGAATCCTCCACATAATTTTTAGTATTTGTAGAGCCTGTTAAAGGATAAGCATTTCCCCAACTTCCTTTGCACCAAAATAAAGTATCAAGTGGAGAATTTGCGACAGAAGCAACACTATCAGCAATACAAGCAAGATTTGTAATGGGGTTTCCAAACAATAAAGCTTCTGGATTAATTAAAGCGCTAAGAGAGTCATCATTCCATAAAGGATCAACTTCTGTAAAATAAGCTATATCTATGCCTTGTTCTCCACGCAAACACATAGTGTCTGTAAATACTCCTACCATCTCAAAAATAGAGTAAATGTAATAATGAGATTGAAACCAAGTGCGTGTTTTGTCCTTAGTATTTGCATCCCCCTTAGTTCCTTGTTGCAGCAATGAAATTCCCATATTTAATCCTAGTCCTGCAAAGCAATAAGGATCTTTGTTTACATCTATGCTTCTGCTAGGCTCATAATAGCCGATAGGAAATCCAATTCTATAGAATAATGGTGGTGGCGCAGGGCACATGCAAATAGGGCTTCTAACTGCTGTTGGAGAGTCTGGCATTGGACCATTAATAACAGGAATACCTGCAATGCTGATAGGAAAAATACAATTCCAGCACATTGAGCCTAGTGTTGTAATAATTTGTGTTGGATTTACTGAACAAACAGCAAATGCTAACTGTGTGCTTAGGGCAAGAGAAATAAATCCACTTAAAACCTTTTTCATCTATAAACCTCCTCATCACTGTCTTTTCTACATTCCAAGCAAATTTCATTAACTATTATTTTATCTCCTTGCTGTTGAATAATGCTTGGTGTGTGCTTTAAAGCAAAGCGTTCTGTGATTTCGGGCAAAAGGTAGAAAAATTCTTGCTTGTATTTTTTCATCATTTCATAATAATTACCATCACTTAGAAAGATCCTATATGCGATGGTGTTTAAAAAACTACTTTTTTCAAGCCATTCTATCTCTTTAGGGTTGTTTGCGTTAATTACAACGATTCCATAAGAGATCCTAGCATATTTAGCAGGATTAAAAGTGAAGCCCTGTGGATATATGATATTTCCTTTAATATCTTTAATATCTTGTTTGAGCGTATAGGTCAAATCAGGACTAAATTCCCTATTTTTTGTTGCTGGAGTAAGCTGAATTAATCCTTTAGGTTTGTAATTTTTAATGTTCTCCCTTGCTTGTTCTCTTGCAATATTAGCCCTTTTTTCTATTATTTCTTTGTTTTTTTTAAGAGTGAAAAGTCTAAATCCTCTGAAAATCTCTCTAACCCATAAAGTATTCTCAAGCTCGTTCCGCCATAAAAAGCAGCTTTATTAAAAAAACCACCTCGATAAAGACCAAGAAGTGTTATTTCTTGAAATATTTCTTTAAGTGCATTGATGGGTTCAGTTTCGCTTTTGGGATTATATTTTTTTAGCATTTGTTCTCTTATATTCATCTTGATAGCCCTTTTATAACTTTAGTAAGAACTTCTATTTTTTTTGATTTGCTAACTTTTGCATACGCTTCAAAAATTTTTATATCGCAGTTTTCAAACTCATCTATATCGATTCGCAAATCATCTTCCAAAAATTCTCTCATGACTTTTTGGCTTCTTAAATCTATATCTTTTGTAAAATAAACTTTGTCGCATAAGGCTTTTTCTTTACCTGTAATTATAAAATTACCGCTTTTGGAAGTTTTGATTTCTAAGCCAATATTAAATAACTCTTTTCTAATTTGTATATAGCTAAACACCCCATAAGGTGTATCAAAAGATTTTGATCGTTTGGTGCTAATAGAAATGATTTCATAAACACTCTCAGGTATGAGCCCATGAAACCATAGAGCAAAATCTAGTGATACATAAGAAGGTCCTAAAAGTATATTTACAATTATCTCTTTAGAAAGAAGAGCGTTGCTATAGAGTGGATTATAAACATAAAGCCCACTTTTAAGAGAAGTTGAAATATTTTTGTTTTTAAGTTAAACAATTTTATCATTGATTCTTCTGTATGCCAATTTTTCAAGTATTGAGGAGAGTGTAGCATGTTCTATAATTCTAGAAGGGTATGCTTCTAATTCTCTCATTATGTTTTCCTTGCCTTTATAGTCTATATTTAATAGATTAATATATTTTGCCTATAAAATTAGATTGTTATTAGTATTTTTCCAAAGAAGTTTGGCAGTTTAGCAATAGTAATTTCTAATTTGCGAACTTTTTAATTTTCTGTGTTTTGGAAGTGCCTATTTTGCGTATTAAAAAATAAGCCTTTTTTCTAAAAGTTAGCAAATATACCCTTTGCTTCTTTTTTTTAAAATGATTTGCGAACTTTTTTAAATAGTAAAATCCCAAAAAACAGGTGTTTTTTGATAACTCATTGTCAAAACCATGAAGTTACTTTTTGAAAATACCATTATATTTGCGAACTTTTTAATTTTCTGTGTTTTGGAAGTACCTATTTTGCGTATTAAAAAATAAGCCTTTTTTCTAAAAGTTAGCAAATATACCCTTTGCTTCTTTTTTTAAAATGATTTGCGAACTTTTTATAATAAAGAAAGAAAAAGTAAGTATTTATAAGACTTTTAGCAAAATGAATTAATAATACTTGTTTTATTTCTCTATGGCAAAGATTGCTATTATTGGCTATTAACAATATAAGACCCGATTAAAGGGGATTGAAATCTATTACTAATTATCTATATTACAAAATGTAGCAAACCAAACTCGTTTTAGTCCCTTCTTAAATTATTCTATGCTAAAATTAGACACTTAAGAAGTTAAGAAATTTAGGGATTTAAGTAGAATAATAAATGAAAAATATACTAGAATTTTGCTAGAGTAATTTTAAAAAGGGACTAAAATAAGTGGTTTTCGGTAAGCCACGCAGGATTAAAATTCCTTTTAAAACCGAATCTTTATTTTATGCTTTCTTTGGAATATTTATAATCATATATTTCTCATTCCATCCAAAAAAATATTTTCTTAAAAATAATGTAATTAGACCACAATTACTTATTTGAACAAAGAATCCACAAAAAATAAAAAAATGCCTATTTTACAGCTTTATTATCCACTTACTATCCTGTTGTTATCCCTTTATTATCCTGCTACTATCCGCTTACTATCCCCCTATTATCCTAACTTTGAGCCATTAATAGTGATTTATATTTTTTGGAGAAAAAGTTCAAACAGATGGAGAATTTGTTCAATAAACACTCTTTTATCTCCCTTGTTTGCGAACTATTTAGCTTATCTAAAACCAATAAATATATAATATAATCATTAAATATCTAAATTTTACTGGTAGGGCGGAATGTTAAAAAATGTCTATTTAAAATTATAATTATTATTTCACTCGTATTGTTGTATAATGGGTTGCAATCAATCCAAAAGGGAATACATGTTAAATCTAGCGTAGATGATGAAATAATAATAAATAGAGAAAGCTTTTGGAAAGAAGTTTTATTAACTCGCACGGAATTTGGATATAACGACAATTAGTTATTTTTAAGTGGAATTCCAAAATAAATTTGGAATTCCACTTAAACAGTCAATAAATGGTCCTAAATTCTAGTTAAAATTCTGCTTATAAAACCAAAAACCAAAGGAAAAGTAATGTTTGCGTATATTCACGGATATGGCTCAAATAAAAACGGCAGAAGTGGAAAGGTGCTAAAAGAGCTTTTAGGGGCAAGGGGCGAAGTTTTAGAGCCACTTGGCTGGGATAGTAATGCCACTTATGATGAGATTTACGCTGATTTAAAGTCGCAAATTCTAGATTTGCAAATTCGCACAAATGATAATCTAACGCTAATTGGCTCATCGCTTGGTGGATATCTCTCGGCTCGTTTTGGTATGGATTTGGGGCTAAAATCTGTGCTTTTTAATCCATCTTTAACACCTAGCTTTCGTATCCCTAGTGTGCCTGATTTGGTGCTTGATAAGCCTATAAATGCGCTTATTTTTGTATCTGCTGATGATGAGCTTTTAGCTCAAAATGATATAAAAGTCAAAGCACTTTTTGGCTCTAAGGCGCAAATATTCATCACTCACACCACGCATAGAGTGATGGACTATGAACCTTTTATAGCTGGAATTCTAGAATTTGCTAAAAACTAGAATTCTAGCTGTATTTTGATATAATACTATTTTTTTATTTAAGGGGAATAAAATGCTTGAATTTAGCGTCAAAATCAATCCTAGCTTAGAAAAAGTAGCGATAAACGCAATAAAAGATGTGCTAAAAAAAATTGACCCAAGTGCGATTTTTGTGCAAAATAGTGGGCTTAGTAAAAGTGATGAAGATGATTTTAAAGAGCTTTTAAAGGACAAAAAAGCTGGAAAATTAGAGTTTATAAACGCTGATGAAATGTGGGCAAGTATAGATAAAACAATAGCAAAAAAGTTATGTAATTATCTTTGAAATAAGCGAAAATATTGAAATCTTAAACATTTATAAACATAATTTGCCTAAATTATAAATTTAAAAACGACAATAAATAGTCTGCAATTCTAGCTAGAATTCTAGCTAGAATTGCCAAAATGCAAAAAATGTATCGGCAGAAAGGATAATAAAATGGATACAAATCTTACAAACTACTTGGAATTCTTAGAGAATTCTAAAAAATTCAAAGCGATGGATAGGGCGCAGAGGGCGCAAATGCTAAGCCAAATAAATGAGCTTATCAAGAGCGAGGCTCTTTGGGTGCGAAACTCACACAAAGATGAGAGTAAAAGGCGCATTTCAAAGGCTCTTTTTGCTAGGCTTTATAGCGACAAAAAAGATGAAATTATCGCAAAAATCAAAGAAGAGCAAATTGCAATTTTTAGTGTGTTTAGCAAAGAGGCAAACCAAAAATACCCAAAAGAGCTAAAAGAGCATAGAAAGCGTGGAGATATAGAATTTGCCGTAGCTTTTGGCAGGGGCAAGGACGAGAGCGGCGAGAATATTTTTGCCACTACTTTTATCATTTTTGCTAGAACAAATGTCGTGTCTATTTCAATCATCGCACAAAATATTTTGCGCAAATACGAGTGTGGTGGGAGATTTGTAATAGGGATAAATAGAATGGCACTTTGTGATAACCTTGGGTATAGAATAGAGTTTAACGACACTGCCAAAAAGTGCGATATAATCAATTTTGATAAGCAATGCGAGATAAATTTGGCTTTGCTTAAAGAGCTGATTTTTTTGCCTGAGTGGATAAAGGACTTTGCTTTTACTCACGCTAAGGCGCTGTTCTTTGATCGGCTCTGTGATGATATAATAAGCGCAAATAGGCAAGTAATCGGCTCTGTCACCGGACAAACTGCTCGCTCGCTGTGGAGTGATAACTACGATGTAAGCTCGTATTTTAAAAAAGTAGAAAATGAAAAAATACACACCAAAAAATAAAACTGAGCTAAAAGCTCTTGTAGGCAACCTTAGCGTCTACTTGGGTAATATTGATACCAGTGCGATTGCTAATATGAGTGAGCTTTTTAAAGATACTGGGCGCAAGGACTTCGCTGGCATTGATAGCTGGGATGTGAGCAAATGCGAAAATATGCGAGCTATGTTTTATAAATGTCGTTATTTCAAAGAGGATATTTCTAGCTGGGATGTCTCAAATGTAGTGGATATGAGCGAAATGTTTAGTGGGTGCTTTTCTTTTAACCAGTCTTTAAATAGCTGGGATACTAGCAGGGTGGAGAGCATGAAAGCTATGTTTTATCACTGCATTTCTTTTGATAGCTGTATTGATAGCTGGGATGTAAGCTCTGTAAAAGACATGAGCGAGATGTTTGCTCTGTGTAAGCTATACAATCAGCCCTTAAATTCGTGGAATACTAGCAATGTAGAGGATATGAACGGCATGTTTTCTGGCTGTATTGCTTTTAACCAGCCTTTAAATGCGTGGAATACTAGCAATGTAGAAAATATGCGTGCTATGTTTGAAAAATGTAGCTCGTTTAATCAGCCTTTGGCTTGGGATACGAGCAGGGTAAAAACTATGAACGCTATGTTTGCTAATTGCCCTAAGTTTAATCAAGAATTAGCATTTGATACTAGAAATGTAAAGGATATGAGCGGTATGTTTGCTAATTGCCTTAGCTTTAATCAGCCCTTAGCATTTGATACTAGAAATGTAAAGGATATGAGCTATATGTTTACTAAATGCTCTACTTTTAATCAGCCCTTGGCTTGGGATACGAGCAGTGTAGAAAATATGAGCGGTATGTTTCATAGTTGCGAGAGCTTTGATGGCGATATTTGCGCCTTTGATACTAGCAAAGTAAAAAATATGAGCTATATGTTTTATAAGGCTAAAAGCTTTAATCAGCCACTTGGGTGCTGGAATGTAGGGAGCGTGGAGAGCATGCTAAGGATGTTTGAAGGATGTCAGAGTCTTGCTTGCGAGCTTGGAGAGTGGGATACTGGGTGTTTAAAGGATGTTAGAATGATGTTTTATGGCGCAAAGCGTTTTGATAGCACGCTTCATAAATGGCACTTAGGTGCTAAATGTGCTAAAATCGGTATGCTCTTTGATACAAAAGCCCCTAAAAGCTTGGCTGCAAAATGGGGTGAAGATATTTTTGAAGAGTGCTTGGTGCTTGCTGATAAAAGTTCGTTTGAGATTATACCTTGGAGCATATTATTTGAGAAATAATAGCTAAAAATAAGCCAAAAAAGACTAGAACTTAAAAATTCTAGTTTTTTGGCTCTAAGCCAGCTAGTATGATACCATAAGTAACCATATCTGGATGGCGAAGCCTATCTGTGCTAAAGCCAAAGTGAAGTTCTATTTCTCTATCTACAAAAAACTCTTTAAAGGCATCAAAAGTCCTTTGAATTATCGTAAAATCTATATCAGGGTGGGCGTAGAAGTGGATTATCCCAGCTTTTGCGCTTTTTAGTTCAAATATACCATTGTCTATTTCTAGCCAGTATGGAACTCTGCTTTCTAAGACATATTTTCTACTGCTAAACTCATGGATATAAAATATCCGCCAGTCTCTAAAAACTCGTTAAAGTCGCTTAAAGAAATGCTTATATCGCCAGCATTGCGCTCGCTTGCGTAGATTGATTGTAAAAGTCTCATTTCTGCCCTTTTTTTAAAAATTTTTTAAAATGCTAGCATAATAATACGACATAAAATAGTCTGCTTTGTAGGGTAGAATACAAAGTAGAATTCTAAAATTTTAGAGATTTATGGTATAATTTACGGATTTTTTTAAAAACAAAAGGGGTAAATAATGCAAACCAAAGTAAAAGATATTTTTTCATCTAGCAATTTGTTTTCTATACCAAATTACCAAAGAGATTATGCTTGGGATACTAATAATGTAACTGAACTATGGGAAGACTTAGAGGAAGCAAAACTTATAAATGATGATAAAAATAATACTAATGAAATGGGGCATTTTTTAGGCACTATTGTTTTAGCACAAAGACCAGATGGTGTTTATGATATTATAGATGGACAGCAAAGAGCTACTACTATTTATTTATTAAGATATGCCCTTAATGCCAAAAGAGAAAATTCTCAAAGATATATCAGCACATTTTTAGATGACGACGATAAGCCAAGACTACAAGTAGCAAAGCAAAATTTAGAATTTTTTTTTCAAACTAATAAAACAAGCTGATAATAAAAAATTAGATGAAGGTTTAGAAAAAGAAGCCATAACAATTGGACAAAAGAAATTATATAAAGTGTTTAAGGAGATTTGGGCTAAGATTGATAATTTTTCAGATGAACAAGCAAAAAATTATTTAACTGTTTTGGACAATATGATTTTAATGAGATTGGAAGAAAAAAATGCTGGCAGGGCTATAAGAATGTTTCAAACAGTAAATGACAGGGGTGTGCCACTATCATTATTTGATAAGTTAAAATCACTTCTCATGCTATATTCTAATAAGTTTTGTAATGAAGAACTAGATGATAAAATCAATAATATTTTTGGAGAAATATTTAAAATAACAATAAAAATACAAGAACATAGAGTAGTTAGTTCACTAGCAGACACTCAGTTTTCTAGTGAAATAGAAAACAGAATTTTTAGATATCATCTTTTTAGCAATAATAAATTTTGTTCTTTCACTTACTATCGAGATGGTGCAGATGAATTATATAAAAAATTAAAAAATGAATTAAAAAAAATGGAGAAAAGTTCTATAAAGTCTTGGATTGATTTTTATATAGACGATCTTCTAAAATTCTTTAAGTCATTTTATGAAATTCTAGAATTTAGTTTAAAAAACCCAAACATGTTTAAATTATTATTTATTTTAAAAATAAATCCATATTTTTACGCTCCCTTGGTTAGGTTAAAAATGAATGATTTGTTAGATGATGAGTGCTTAGAATTGTTTGGTAAAGCTGAAATTATATTTTATAATTTTGGCTCTACGATGGATGCCATGGCTTATCATTTACAAGAATATGTAGACAGCAAAGAAAACTTTAAAAATAAAATTATAGAAAATTCCAAAAGAATAGACATAGAATATCAGTTAAATAATATAGAAAAGGAAAATTTTGATTGGAAAAAATGCTTTCACTATCTATTTCTATCTTATAAAGAAAATGGAATGTGTGTAGACAGCTTATTAAAAATGCTAGGCGATAGCAAAACTTATTCTGCTGCTGTAGATATAGAGCATATAATTTCTCAAAATACAGAAAAAACACTAGATTATAATAAATATGGTTTTGCAGACCAAGAAGATTTTGAGGCATACAAAAATACTTTTGGAAACTTAATACCGCTTGAATCTGAATTAAATAAAGCAATACAAGATAAAAGTCTAGCCTACAAACAAGATGAGTACAAAAAATCAGCAATTTTTTACAATCAGCGCTTTGCAAATTCGCCTGATTTTTTAAATTTTTCTAAAGTACAGTTTACAAGGGACTACACAGGGTAACGGTCTGACGGGAGGATTACCGCCCGTCAGATTTTCCATGTAATGTTCAAGCTGTCGCTTGTGGCGGCAACGGTGGTAATCATCAAATCCACCACCCGCCGCTTGTCGTCAAAGGATACATCGTCCTATGTGTCGAGGTAGCCGGAAATCTGGTTGACCTGTCCCGGGCTGATGGTTTCCACCGTCAGCTCGGCTATCTGCTTCACAAGTTCCTGCTTGCGCCCGTCCAGTTCCGCTATCTTCACATTCACATAGGAGAGCAGGACATTGTTCGCGCCCGTCAGACTGTCCACCAGTTTTTCAATCTCGCTGTCCACATGGAGAAGCTCTACTTGCAGGGCGGCGATTTTGGGATTGGCCTTTGCCGCTTTCTTCCTGCCCGTCAGCGTCTTGTGCTTTTCCAGCTTCTTCACCATCTGCTGGTAAACCACCGCTTCCAGTTCGGAAGTGATGATTTTCCCACAGCCCGGACAGCTTTTATTGTCCAGCCGTTTCGTACAGCGGAGATATTGCCTGCCGGACGGATTGAAGATACTCATAAGCGCATATCCGCAGTTCCCGCACTTGATTTTCCCCGCCAGCCATGTGTGGGTGGCTTTTCGGGCGGACTGGATTTTCATGTTGTTCATCAGCTTCTTGCGGCAAGCCAGCCATATATCCGCCGGAACAATGCCCTCATGGGGAGCCAGCACCAGCATTTGGTCTTTCAAGTCGTTTTTCTTGCTGGGCTTCACATCCCGCCCCTGATACAGATAACAGCCGTTTGTCCCCGTAAAGTCGGCGGCGTCATTGACAATAACCGTACCCTGACTTTTGAAAAATTCGTACACATCCAAGTCCGCCTGCACATAGACGGGATTGCGGAGCATTTGCGCCAGCGTGGGGCGTATCAGTTCCTTGCCGTAGAACAAAATCCCCTGTTCCGCAAAGTACCGGGTAATGTCCCCGTAAGAGGTTGTGGGCTGGGCGTACATCTCAAATATCAGCCGGATATTGGCCGCTTCGTCCGGGTTTACCACCAGCTTCTTTGTGTTGATACCGTCCATTTTGATAGGCTCGGTGTGGAAGCCGTAGGGGGCTTTCCCGCCCATCTTGAAGCCCCGCTGACTGCGGGAGTAGTAAGCGTCCGTCACCCGCTTCTGTATCGTTTCCCGTTCAAGCTGGGCGAACACAATACAGATATTCAGCATAGCCCGCCCCATCGGGGTAGAGGTATCAAACTTTTCCGTAGAGGACACAAATTCCACATCGTACTGCTGGAACAGTTCCATCATGTTTGCGAAATCCAAAATGGAACGGCTGATACGGTCAAGTTTGTAAACAATGACCTTTGCAATCAAGCCCCGCTTAATATCCCGCACCAGTTCCTGAAACTTCGGGCGGTCTGTGTTCTTGCCGCTGTACCCTTTGTCTGTGTATTCCTTGCAGTTCCCGCCTTTCAATTCGTATTTGCAAAACTCAATCTGGCTTTCAATGGAAATGCTGTCCTTTTTGTCTACCGATTGCCTTGCATAGATCGCGTCTATCCTGTTATTCATTTTGTCGCTCCTTTTCTTAAAAAAGAAACGGAGCTGCTGACAGTTTTATTATACCGCCAGCAGCCCCGCAAATCAACGATGGCTTCGGGAAACCTTATGCCCCGGCTTCCTCTTTCTGCCGCTTATCGGCGTATTTGCGGAACACCTCATAAAGCTGCTGCTCCAGTTCCCGGCGTTTGGCCGCTTCCTGCTCCGGCGTGAACACAGGAGAGAGGTTTTCCAGCGTGATTTCCTTTCCCTGAAAAGTCACGACTTCTGTTTCCTTTTTGTATCTGATACTGGTACTTATAAAATCACCTTTCCTTTCCATGCTGCCGCTGCTGCCGTTTCAGTTCTGCCAGTATATCCGGCGGGATACGGTCAACCAGCCGCTGTAAATTGTCCAATTCGCTTTTCAGCTTTGCCCGTTCTATCGTATCTTTCATCTTGCCTTTTTCGCTGGCCTTTGCCCTTGCTTCCAGCTTTTCATTTTCCGCTAACAGGTCATTGATTGTGACTTTGTACTTTTTCAGTTGCCCGGAGAAGTTCTCCATCTGCGGGAACCACTTTTTCAGCATGGAGAGGGCTTCCTCTTTTTTCTTCCCGGCGTTCAGCGGGTTAATGCCGTCCAGCGTGGCTTCAATGGCTCTGGCCTGCCGGGAGAGGGAAACCGCCTGTTTGAAAAGCCGGGTGGGGATATGCTTCCGGCCTGTCCTGTTGGCACTCTCCCCACGCTCCAAGTCGGGGTATTTCTCCACCATGTAGGCATGAAAATCGTCCTGCCACTTCGTCAGGTTTGCCCGGTTTCCGATAATCTCCTTTGCACACAGGCGATTGTCCTTTGTCAGCGGGACAAAGGTCAAATGCAGGTGGGGCGTTTTCTCGTCCATGTGTACCACCGCCGACACGATATTTTCCCGGCCTACCCGGTGGGTGAGGAAGTCCGCCGCCCGCTGGAAGAACGCCTGTATCTCCTTTGGGGATTTCCCCTTGAAAAACTCCGGGCTGGCGGTTATCAGCGTATCGACAAACCGTGTGCTGTCCTTGCGGGTTCGGCACCCGGCCTGCTCAATCCGGCTCTGAATGAAGTGGTAATAGCGTCCCTCCGGCTTGACGATATGGAAGTTATATTTACTACGGCTGGTGTCAATGTCGGGGTTGCTGGCGTATTGTTCTTTCTGCCGTTCGTGATGGGCTTCCAGCGGCCTTGCCGGGTTGCCCTTGTGTTTCTCAAACCGCAAAATTGCGTGCTGTGCCATTCTGCTCCTTTCCCCATTCCTTTCCCATCCGGGGTTTTCCACAGGGAAAATCCCGCAGAAAATAGCTCGGATAGGATTGGAATGGATAGAATATAAATCAATCTTTTTATCTTTGTATTTCTATATACCGTCCGATTTTCGTACTTCTCAGGAATGATTTCCGTACTTCATGGGTACGGTTTTCAGTCCTCCGGCGTACCAGAACGGGATTTCTTGAAGTCGGTGTTTGAAACCGCTTCATAGGATTTTGGGAAAATGCGGTTGGGTTTTCCACATCCCTGCTTCTGGATCTCCACCAGCCCCGCATACTGCAATTCCCGCAGGGTGTTCACCGCTTTCTGCCGCCCACAGTGGAGCAGGTCAACCACTTCACAGATAGGGTAATACAGGAAAATCCGTCCGCAGTCATCCGCCCACCCATTCTTGCGGGATAACTCTGTCCGGCGCAGGATAAAGGCGTACAACACCTTTGCCTCGTTGGACAGGGGCTTGAATGTAGGGGCTTCAAAGAGAAAATTCGGGAGCCGGGTGAAGCTGAACGCCTGTTCCGGCTGGTGAATGTAAATCGTGTTTGTCATATCGTGTTTTGTGGACGGTTAGAAGCCCGTTTTCCGGGGCGGGCGATACTTTATACCACCTGCCCCGGTTTGGGGCCTGCGAAGCCTTATAAATCAAGGCTTTTCCGCTCCTAACTGTCCACAGCAGACCTCCTTTTCCGTTCACTTTCTGTTTTCTGCCGCCTGTGAACTCTGGCGGCGCAGTCCGGGCAGTATTTAGCCCGGTTGGATTTGGGGACGAACACGCCGCCGCAAACCGCACAGCGTTTCATGTCCTTATCCCGGAAAATCTCCGCTTTCAGCGTCCCGTCCAGCGGCAAGACCGCCCAGCGGAACCACTTACAGCAGACCGAGAAAGAAACCGTCTGCGGGCAGGTGCAGGCGTCCCCATCGTCAAGGACAATGCAGTTGCCGTCCTCACAGCAACAGCACTCCCGGCGTATCAGGCTGGCCGCCTGTTTCTTCTGCGCCGGTGTCATGCGGTAAAGGGAACCGTCCGGCCTGCGTTCCAGCGGCGGCAAGTCTTTATAGGGGTTATCTCTCATGCGTTCCCTCCATTTTGCTTTCCATTGCCGTTCTCCCCGAAAAGGTTTCCTGCCTCGTCGTCGCAAGCTGCGTATCGCTCGTTTCGCCGCAAGCGGCAAAACTCACTCGCTCCGCTGCTCCTCCTCTCCCCACAAAGCCATGCGGCTTTGCGGGGGCCCCGACAATAGCGGCGTATTCCGGCGTTGGCACGCTCCCCGCAGCTTCGGGACGTTTTGTCCCGAAGTGACCTCTGGACAAAGTGTCCAAAAGTCCGGCTCCTGGCGGTGCTTCCCCAGCCGTGGTATTCTCTTTTCGGACGGTCATTCTGTTTTCAAGGTGCTGTCCATCGATGAACTACCCTAAGTCTACACGAAAAAAATGCAATTCCCGGAATATTGCGAGAATTGCATTTTGATGAAGTTTACACTTTGGAAATTGCATTTTTTGCAATTATCTTGTATAATGGAAGTATGCGGAGGAGGTGCGTATTTATGGCTTTACCCGGAACACCCGGACAGCGGATTTCCGATTTATGCAACGGGAACCACATCACACAAAAGGAACTTGCGGAGAAGATAGGCGTTTCCGCTTCCCAGTTGAGCCGCATTGTCAGCGGCGAAACGAGAACGGTCAGCAGTGATATTCTCATAGGTGTGGCAAAGGAATTTAAGGTATCGACAGACTACATACTGGGCTTGTCCACCGTGAGCGTCCGTAAAAGCTACGATATTTCTGAATTAGGCTTGTCAGAGGGAGCCGTAAGGGGGCTTGTGACGGGCGCTGTTGATGTGCAAATCCTCAACCGCCTGTTGGAACACAGGAATTTTCCTAAGCTGATAGATTTGATACGGATTTATTTTCAGGACGCGGCGGCAAAGGGGATAATGGCACGAAACCAGCTTATCGAGATAGCAACGGCTTCCCTGTCCGACCTGATGAAAGAACACCCGGAACACCGGGCGGAAGCAAAGCAGGATTTACAGCTTTTGAACGCCCAGAAGATGGGGGAACATGAGGCGGAGATTGAGAAAATCAAAAATGTGTTCCTTGCTATCCTGCGGGATATTAAGAAAGACATTGACAACGGGGAACAGCCGGGAGAAGCTGTGACCGCCGCGATGTTCCAAGCCATGCGGGACGCATTGGCGGAACAGAAGCAAAACCCGCTTTCCATTGACGATGTAGCGGCGATGGTTGCCGGACAGATCGGACAGCTTACGCCGATGGATGAAGAAACTGCCGACCTGTTCAAGCAGTTGGCAAAAAAGATGATGAAAGGAATAGAATAATAGCCTGTTATTCGAGATAATAATATGCCATTAGTAAAGCATGACTACCCTGTTTTAGAGTACGATACCGCATCAAAAGCTGTTTTTCAGCCGGGAAATGGGAAAAAATGTTTTCCTGCAAAAGCAGTGTTTGCTTTTTTAGGAGACGAGGTTGAAAATTATGCACATACCCATGATGGAATACAGATAGATGAATTTGAAAGTGCAACAAGACGATATCCTATTTATGAATGTCTTTATAATCAGGAGAAAATATGTCTATGTCCGGCTCCTGTGGGAAGTGCTGCTGCCGTCCAAGTTTTAGAATATTTAATTGCAGGGGGTGTAACAAAGATTATTTCCGTCGGCTCCTGCGGCGTATTGGAAGACATCCCGGAAAATAGATTTTTGATACCTGTTTCTGCATTGAGAGATGAGGGAACATCTTACCATTATCTTCCTCCCTCCCGAGAAGTAGAGATTTCAAAGGCTGGTATAAATGCGATTGAATCTGCTTTAAGCCAAAAGAATATACCATATTGGGAAGTTAAAACATGGACAACAGACGGTTTTTATCGAGAAACAGTAGAAATGGTTCAGTATCGGAAAGAAGAGGGATGTCAAGTAGTAGAAATGGAATGTTCCGCATTGGCGGCGTGTGCAAAATTTAGAAAAGTTACATGGGCTATGCTGCTTTTTTCAGCCGATACTCTTGCAGACCCTCATAAATACCAAGAAAGAGAATGGGGAAAAACAAGTATATCCATAGCCTTAGAATTAGCCTTAGACGCTGTTTTATCAGTTGTTGAGGAGTAAAAATAAATACATATAGGAGTTACAATGAATATAAATGAATTTCCACAACAAGTAAATCAAGTTATTTCAATAGCAGAAACCATATTACAAGGTCAAATATTGGGGATATATTTATATGGTTCAGCAACAATGAATGGGCTGCGTCCAGATAGTGATATAGATATACTGATAATTACTAAACAAGAATTGAGTAATTCAATCAGAGCAGATCTAACAAAGCAATTATTGAAAATTTCTGGCTCCGTAGGCTGTATTGAAAAAAGACCTTTAGAGGTAACTATTATCAATCAATCTGATATTGTTCCGTTGCAATTTCCGCCAAAATGTCAGTATATGTATGGTGAATGGCTAAGGGGAGAGATGGAAGCAGGAGAATATCCGCAAGCCTGCAATGACCCAGATATAATGATTTTATTATGGCAAGCAAGAAAAAATAGCATAACTTTGAAGGGGGCGGAAAGCAAAGAGCTTATTCCCGCTATCCCATTTCACGAAATTAAAAAAGCAATTCGGTTTTCTTTACCTGGTTTGATTTCCAGCTTTAAGGGTGATGAAAGAAATGTGTTATTAACCTTATCACGAATGTGGTTTACTTTAGTAACAGAAGAAATCACGACAAAAGATGTTGCCGCAAAATGGGTAATTTTAAAATTGCCGGAGAGATTCCCCCCCCTGCTAACAACGGCAAAGGAAGCTTATTTGGGAAATTTGTCTGATGAATGGGAGACAGTAGAAAAGGAAGCGATGGCACTTGTAGAATATATGAAAAAACAAATTGAGGAATTACTTAGAACAGAGTAGCAAAGTTAGCGGGGCCAATCAACGGTCAAGATGAACGGCGCATAAATGCGCCGCCGTTGACAGTCCCGCCCGTCTTTGCTGATGGGCAATCAAGGCGGGAAAGCCCTAAAATGGCTTCCCGCCCATTTCAATCTTGAGAGAAGAAACGCTCCAAAACCAGAAAGAGAGCGGTAAATCTGAATTGCGAGGGAGAATGTAGATGAATCAAGGAAGAATTATTGTGATTACAGGTTCGTCGGGAACAGGAAAGACAACAACTGCGTCGATTGTCGCAAAGGAATCAGATATGGATAAATCAGTGCATATGCACACCGATGACTTTTTTCATTACTTAAGCAAAGGCGCAATACCACCACATTTGCCAGAATCCAACGAGCAAAATCTGGTTGTCATTGAAGCCTTTTTAGAAGCTGCAAAGCGATATGCTCGTGGCGGATATGATGTAATTGTAGATGGGATTGTCGGGCCATGGTTTTTGGAGCCATGGAAAGCTCTTGCCCAAGAAGATTACGAGGTACACTATATTGTATTAAGAGCGAGTAAAAAAGAAACTATGAAGCGAGCTGTGGAACGCTCAAAATTAGATAGAAAAACAAATATTGAATTAGTGGAAACAATGTGGGAGCAATTTTCCGGTTTGGGAGTATATGAATCAAATGTCATAGACACAACTACATTCACAATTAAAGATACGGTTTCCGCAATAAAAGAAAGAGTTGCATGTGGGACGTCTTTACTATCTTAGACATTCCCATTTGTCAGGAAGATAGCAAAGCCAGCCGAGCCAGTCAACGGTCAAGATGAACGGCGCATTTCATGCGCCGCCGTTGACAGCCCCGCCCGTCTTTGCTAAAGGGTAATCAAGGCGGGAAAGCCCTAAAATGGCTTCACACCTATTTCAATAATTGGAGGAGATAAAAATGAGATCAGAAAAGGAAGTTTATGATATTGTTTTGAATTTTGCAAAAACAGACAAACGCATTCGCATGGTTACTTTGGAATGATCTAGAACAAATACAAATATTCCGCCTGATGATTTTCAGGATTTTGATATTACTTTTTTTGTTACGGATATGGACAGCTTCACAAGTGATGATAAATGGCTAGATATATTTGGTGAAAGGTTGATTCTGCAAAAGCCGGAAGATATGGAATTATTTCCAGCTGTAGAAAAGGGATTTTCATATTTAATGCTGTTTACTGATGATGTTAAGATAGATTTAACTTTGCTGCCGCTGGAACTGATAGACGAGTATTTTACATGGGATAAACTGGTAAAGTTACTGTTGGATAAAGACAACCGTATCGTAAAGCCGCCAATACCAACGGATATAGACTACCACTTGCAGAAGCCTACTCAAAGAATGTTTGACGATTGCTGTAATGAATTTTGGAATACTACAACATATGTAGTAAAGGGCTTATGCCGCAAAGAAATTCTTTTTGCTATTGACCATATGAATGATATAGTACGAAAAGAATTGCTTCGCATGATTTCCTGGCTGATTGGTATCAAACAGGGATTTCATTTCAGTTTGGGAAAAAACTATAAATTTATGAAGCAATATGTCCCAGAGGAATTGTGGGAACGACTTATGTCCACTTATAATATGGATTCCTATCCCCATATGTGGGAATCCTTTGAACAATGTATGGCATTGTTCCGGGAGGTTTCGTCAGAAGTGGCATGCCAGTTGGATTACCAGTATCCACTATATGATGAAAAAATCAGTAATTATGTGATTCGGCAAAAGAAAAAATATGGCATTGAAGATGATAACAAATAAAATTTTTTCAATCGAAAAAATTTATTTTGATTATTCAATTTTGAAAAACTGAATACCTCAAAATCAGAAAGAGAGCGGCCAAGCACTTTGAGGGATTGGCCGCCTTGTCCACCCATCCAGCGGGACAGCGGGCGGAGGTCAAGGCCGGGTGTAAACCCGTTCATTTCAGCCTTGACGGTTGCCCGTTGTCCTGCTACTTTTCCGGGAGTGTGGCCACAACTTCGGGACACTTTGTCCACAAGTTGGAGCGTAGGACGAGGAACTGGGGCTTTCATATACCTGCCGCCGTTCTCTGAAAACAGGCCGATTTTTTGCTCATTCCCATTCGCAAAAATTCAGCCTGTTTTCCTGCCGGAGCAAACGGGGTGCAAGAAGCACCGCACCCCGTTTCCTCTGTCAGCCACGCCAGCAGGTATAACACACTACACTTTGCAAGCAAAGTCGTGTGCCAAAGGGGGCACCCCTTTGGAAACCCTAGACAACAAAACAGGCGGTATGCTGCCCTCTCCGGGAGCATACCGCCGTTTGTTGTCAGCAGCCCGTTTCACGGTCTGCGTGTAGTTCCTTGTAAACTGACCTAAACAAGACATTAAAAATAAAAATAAAGAATTCAAAAAGTGGGCAAGAGAATATTTTTCAATATTTTTGAACAATTAAAAATATAAATAGTCTAGAATTCCAAGTAATTAGGAATTCTAGAATTCTCGCGCAGTAGTATCACTTACAAAAAATAAATTCCGACATAAATATATGTTTTTTACACTAAAATTTTTAGAAAATTCAAAAAGAATTATAGATAAAAAATATCAGCCAAAAGCCTAGCCGAACTAAAGGAGCTAGGCTTAAAATAATACTCGTTCCTAAAGTAAAATACTCACAAGCTCAAAAATACGACATAAAATCGTCTGCCAAATCTGCTAAAATTACAAAAATAAAAAAGGATAACAAAATGGCTCTTTCAAAATCTCTATATATAAATGGTATGCAGTGTCCTAAGCTGCTGTGGCTAAGTAAGCATCGCAAGGGCGATAAGAGCGTGTTTGCACCTGATGCTAGCTTGGATGCTGTTTTTGAGCGTGGAAATGAAGTTGGTAAGCGAGCGTGTGAATTATTTCCAAATGGAGAGCGCATAGAGTGGGAGGGCACTAGCTTTGATGAGAAAATCGCGCGAACCAAAGAGCTAATTGAGCGTGGTGTTCGCTACATTTATGAAGCTACTTTTATCTTTGGTGGAGCGCTTATTATGGTGGATATTTTAGAGGTTTGCGCTGATGGTAGCCTTATTATAAACGAAGTAAAATCAAGCACCAGCGTAAGCGCTGTGTATTTAGATGATACGGCTTTTCAATACTTTGTGCTAACTAGCCTTGGCTACAATGTAAAAGCTGTAAATTTGATATATCTAAATAGCGAGTATGTGCGTGGAGATGAGCTTGATTTGCGTGAGCTTTTTGTCAGCGCAGACCTTAGTGAGAACGCCAAAGAACAGTTTAATAATGTGCGTGAAAATATCGCTCGCTTTGAGAGAATTCTAGAATTCCCAAATGAGCCAGAGTGCGATATAGACATGCATTGCTACGAGCCTTATACTTGCGGGGCATTTGAATACTGCTGGGCCGGGGTGGCGCAAGGCTCAGTCTTTGATATCGGCTCAAAGCTTGGAGTGAAATTTTACAAAAAAGACAAGTTTGCCTTGTGGCACTCGGGTGTAAAAAATATAGATGATATAAAGGATATTTCTAGCTTTCCAGCCTATCAGCAAATCCAGCTAAAAGCACACAAAGAAAAATCTAGAATTCTAAATGCTAATGCTGTGCGAGAGTTTTTAGCCACGCTTAGCTATCCGCTTTATCATTTGGACTTTGAGACATTTCAAAGTGCAGTTCCGCTGTGGCGTGGTGCTAAGCCATACGAGCAGACGCCATTTCAGTATTCACTTCACATTGATAAGGGAGATGGTAGCGAGCCAGAGCATAAGGAGTTTTTGCCTACTGAGTTTTGCGACCCACGCAGAGCTTTGGCTCTTAGCCTAGTGCGTGATATCCCAAAGGGAGTTTGCTCGCTAGCTTATAATGCGCAGTTTGAAAAAGGAGTTTTAAAGCGTTTGGCTGAGCTTTTCCCTGATTTGAGCGAGCATTTGATGGATATTCATAATAATATGAAAGATTTGATGGAGCCTTTTGCTAAGCGTGATTTTTACGACTGGCGCCAAAACGGCAGCTACTCTATCAAAAAAATCCAGCCGATTTTAGCCCCTAGCATAGATGATGGATATAAGGCAATGGCAAGCCGTGGCGAGATATCAAATGGCGGCGAGGCGATGAATGCTTTTCCAGCATTTGCAACGATGAATAGCGAGCAAATCGCCAAAAAACGCAAAGAGCTACTAGTTTATTGCGGACTTGATACACTGGCTATGGTAAAGGTGCTTGAAGGACTAAAAGAGCTGGTAAAATAGGTATTTGCAGCTATAAAAAATAGTCTGGAATTTTGACTAGAGTTCTGAGTATTTTTAAGGAGTAAAGATGAAAAAAGTGCTTATTTTAAGTGGTGCTGGATTATCAGCTGAGAGTGGGCTAAGGACTTTTAGAGACTCTGATGGACTTTGGGAAGAGTATGATATAATGGAGGTTTGTTCAGCTCGTGGGTTTAGAGCAAATAGGCAAAAAGTGCTAGATTTTTACGACAAGCGCAGGACTCAGCTAGCAGAGTGTGAGCCAAACGAGGCTCACCGCATGATAGCTCGTATAAAGGCAAAATACCCCGAGCAAATCGCAGTACTAACGCAAAATGTAGATGATTTGTTAGAGCGGGCAGGCTGCGTGGATGTCGTTCATTTACACGGATTTTTGCCTGAGATTTACTGCCAACATTGCAAAAAAATAGAATATATCGGCTACGAAACGATAAATGCCAAAGAGCATATTTGTAAATGTGGGTGTAAGAAGTTTCGCCACAATATCGTTATGTTTGGCGAGCAGGCTCCATTTTATAAGGTGCTTTATAATGAGCTAAATACGCTTAGAAAGGCCGAGGACTCGCTATTTGTGTGTATTGGCACTAGTGGGCAGGTGCTAGATGTGGCAGATTTTAGCATTTTTGCTAAAAATAGCATTTTAAACAACCTTGATAAAAGCGATATAGACCACGCATTTAACAAATGCTACATAGAAAAAGCCACAACTGCTGCGCCAAAAATAGAAGCTGATATAGAGAAGTTTTTTAGCTAAAATTTTAGCAAAATAGCTATATAGAGCTTAAGAGATGAAAAAATCAAGCCAAAAAATAGAGCTGAGTTAAGAGAGCTAGTAAAAGATAATGACATTTATCTAAGCGATATTGATACAAGTGCGATTACCGATATGCGTGCACTTTTTAAAGATGTAAAGCGCAAAAATTTTAGTGGTATTGAATACCGGGATACTAGCAATGTTATTACTATGGAAGGCATGTTCGCTGGATGTAAGCATTTTAATATCCCTATTTGATGCTAGGATGTCTCAAAGGTAAAAGATATGAGCTCTATGTTTTGCTTGTGTAAAGACTTTAACGAGCCTATTGGGTGCTGGGATGTAAGAAAAGTAGAAAATATGGAACGGATGCTTGAGTATTGTAAGAGCTTATTAACAATATAAGACCCGATTAAAGGGGATTGAAATCTATTACTAATTATCTATATTACAAAATGTAGCAAACCAAATTAGTTTTAGTCCCTTTTTAAATTTCTTTATGGTAAAATTAAATACTTAATCGCAGACCTTATTATTTAGTTTTAGTCCCTTCTTAAATTTCTTTATGGTAAAATTTTGCAGTTTTTAAATTACTCATTCTTAATGTTTTAGTCCCTTCTTAAATTTCTTTATGGTAAAATAATTCAATATTGTATCTTAATTCATTATTGGTTTTAGTCCCTTCTTAAATTTCTTTATGGTAAAATAGATATCCCAAAAACCAAGAAATTCAGGGATTTAAGTAGAAAAATTAGTGAAAAATATGCTAAAATTTTGCTAGAGAAATTTAAAAAGGGACTAAAATAAGTGGTTTTCGGTAAGCCACGCAGGATTAAAATTCCTTTTAAAACCGAATCTTTATTTTATGCTTTCTTTAGAATATTTATAATCTTGTGTATTTTCATTCCATTCAAAAAGCGTTAAGTTTTTGTTATTATTTATTTGCTCATTGAAAGATGCTTCTCCTAAAAGTATTTGCATATTATCAAATTGCTTTTCTGTTATTATTAAAACCCTTATATTTCCACAAGGTGGTAAAATCTTTTCTATAGATTTTATGGTGCTTTTGGCAGACATTAACCCTTTGCAGATTCTTACATAAACGCTAAATTGCATCATAAAAAAACCAAGCTTTATTAATGCGTTTCTAAATTTTGTAGCATTTTTTTGATCTTTTTTGCTTTTTGTTGGCATATCAAACATTAGTAATATCCGCATAAATTTATCCTTCACCATTAGAATTTAACCTTTATGAGATTTTCATTTTCTAATAAAGCATTTTTAAAATTTTGAACATAGAAATTTATAGCTCTATTTAATGGGTAGGTTTTATTTTCTAATATTACTTCTTTTTGCAATATGTTGATTAGTTTTTGCTTATTTTCTTTGTCTAAAAATTCACAATCTTTCGGAGCTTTTAAATGCAATACATAAAAATCTACTAATGGTCTAAAAACTTCAATTAAATCATCGCAAAGATTAAAATCATTGTAGATATTATCATGTTTTATTCCATACCAAGGTAGAAGCCCACTTATGCAAACTGCTCTAATAATATTAGCCCTTACAATGGCATAACCATAATTAAGTGCAAAATTAATAAAACATATCTTTTCTCTTGTGAAGTCTTTTCCAAATAAAGTTTTAAAATATAAAATTGCAGCTTTTGCTTCTATATTCTTAGCATCATTTAGGGTAACATCTTTTGCTAATTTAAAAAGATCATCAGATTCTGTTGCATGATGAGCTTGTCTTAGGATATGGGCTTGATTGGAGATTTTATTTTTGATAATTTTTTGCCATAAAATCGCTTTTCTCTGCAAACTGACTTGTATTTGCATTTTGGCGACTTTTGCACT
Organism: Helicobacter colisuis; assembly: GCF_023646285.1. NCBI lineage: Bacteria > Pseudomonadati > Campylobacterota > Epsilonproteobacteria > Campylobacterales > Helicobacteraceae > Helicobacter > Helicobacter colisuis. The sequence continues at coordinate 75,657 of NZ_JAMOKX010000003.1, forward strand.
CATAAAATGCCCTAGAAATGGAGAAAATATCCCATTAATATGATGAAATTCATCACAAGTTAAAAGGATAATTTTATGTTTTGCTAAAGTGCTAAGCAGTTTTGAAGTAAGGGTTGCTTGGAGTGATTCTAATATAATGAAATTAATATCTTTAAGAAAAATTTTGGCTATATTTTTATCTTGTTGAATCACAAGATGTTCAAGTTCAAGGCTTAATTTAGCCTTGCTTGAAACCAAAATACTCTTAAAAGCCTCATCGTAAGCCATGTTTTTTTCTTGGTTGGATATTTTGTCTTGCTTCAGTTCTTGCTTCTTGAATCTCCCCTAGCGGTGTTACCATATATTTTTTAAAGACTTTTAAACCTTGTATTCCTATACCTCTTACTTCGACATTCCCTTCTTTGGCTTTTGGGAATAGGAGTTTTTGATTTTCTGTTAAATTTTCAAATTTATTGTCGTGTTTTTCTAGGGAGATACTTGCATTTGAAATATCAAAACCATTATAATAAGCAAATTCTGACTCTTGCATTTCCTTTTTTTGAACCAACACTAAATCTCCTTTGTATAAAGAAAAGCAAAATTCATAGGTTTCATCTATGGTTTTCCATTCTTTTTGGATTTTTTTATCTTTGTCTTTATCTGTGCTGCCAACAACTACCTTATTGGGTAACACTCCTAAAGCAAAGTCCATTGTATAGATAGGTATTCCATAGAATTTATTATCCTTTGTAAAAATATCTAGCCTTACCATTCTGTCATTAACGACATATTTTGTCCCTATTTTTCTTACTTTGCCACATTCTAAGGCTCTTTTTAGTCCTTCTTGTGTTTTGTATTCCTTTAAAATATCTTGATAACTATAAAAAGTTTGCTCATGCAATGCGCCTTTTGTGTTTTTATTAGGAGGTTTGGAGACAAAGATTGAATCAAGCTTTTCTAGTATCTTAGAGCGATATTTTTCAAATCCAGTAAATTTGGATTGATTTTTGTATTCTTCGCTTGTAAGCTTTTTGGCATACAATTTTGCTTTTAGGATTTCTTGATTTTTCTTAAAGTCTGAAAATGCTTTGATAATGGAGTTTGTGCTATAAGCAATAATAATTGCATCTAAGGCGTGATGAAGGTGGTTGTTTCTATCTTTTTGTGAAAATCCCCAAGCGTGTCTTAGCGCAGAAGTAAGCATTCCATTCATAGTTTGCACATGCGCTTTGCTTCCTTTTTCCCCACTTCTTAAACTTATATCTTCATTATCACTTAGGGGTAAAAACTCTAAATATTCTTTTGTGTATTTAGCTATAAGGGAAGTGGCGTATCTTGTGTCATTTAAATTTCTGCTGATAAATTCAATTTGATCTTTGTTTTTAAAATTTTCATCTAAGATTCTAATTCTCTTTTTATAAGGAAGTTTTTGAGCTAAGACTTGAATCTTGCTCCATTTTTCTTGATTAGATCCAAAAGCTTCATAAGGGGTTTGATTTAATTTGAGTTGATTCTCTTTTGCAAAAACTAAGACTTTATTATTATAAGAATCATCATAGCTTCTTGAATAAGGATAAATATGATCGACTTCCAATGTCTTATCTTCTTTTAAATCATCAATGGTAATTTTTTTGCCACTATAGGCGCAAATTTCACCTTGTTCTCTCCAAAGTTTGATTTTTAGGATATTTTTTGCATTGGGTTTTAAGCCAAATTCTGTGCAGGTTTTTTCTGCATTGTCATTGATGTTCTTGTTTTCTTTTTGTTCTTTTTCTATTTTATTTCTTGCTTCTTTGCTTAAACCCGCATCTCTTGCTAACTCAATGTGGATTTTATGCATTTTCCCATATTTTTTTAAAAGCCTATTTAAAACTTTTCTGTATTCGCTAATTGCACGATTGACAATAGGATTTGTGAGTTCTTGAGCAAAAATAGAATCACAAAAGGCTGGTAAAAATTCACTTTTTTGATTGCTGGTTTTAGCTTTCAAGCCTAATTCATTACAAGCTTCATCGTATCTTTTTCCCTTTTCCATTAAAGGCAGGATTTCATAGAGTGCTTTAAAGCTAAGATTAATATGATCGTTAAAATCAAGTTCTACAAGGGCGTTAATTTGGTTTTGTGATAGTGCGTATTGTTCTAGTTGTTTTTTGAGTTGATTTTCATCTTTTGTGAGTGTTATGTGTGTTGCAATTTCATCAAGAGTTTTTCTCTCTAAGTTGTGCTCTCCTAATGCTTTTTTAAATTCTTTTAATTTTTTAAATTCTATTAGATTGGTTTTTTCTACACTTTCTTTATCATATTTAAGCCCTTTGAATTTCACTTTTTCATCTAAATTGATCATTTTTCTAAGTTTTGTGTAGCTTAGACTTCCTTTGTCTAGAACTTCACTTAGAATCTGTGTAATAATTTCATTAGAAAATATTTCTCCTGTGTCTTTTTTGATACTTTCTAAAGAGTTGATGATTTTTCCTAGGGCAATAAACTTCCAAGCGCTATAAGAATTCTTGCATGCTCTTTTTTCGTTTTCATAAAAAGTGCAAGAACCTACCAAGTGTGAAAAATCCTTTAGTGGTCTTTGATAAAAAGCTATCTCCAAAACTTCTTTGATAAATGTATCGCTATAGTTATGATAAGCTTGTTGCTTCTCTAAAATCAGCTTCAATTCTTTTTCTAAATCACTTGCTAAAATGGTATTGTAATAAGTTGATTCCATATTGCCTGTTTTTTTGTTTTTCATTACTTTGTTGCGGATATTTTTAAATTCCTTAGTTCCATCTCTTAGGTTTTCAAAAAATTCTTTGTAGAGATATTCCCCAGCCGTTTGGTAGTGTTTAATCTTGTTTGAATTTTCTTTTTATGGCGCTTAAAATAGCACCTTTTTCGTTATCTTGTGATGTCTTTTGATTTTTATTCATATAACCACGATGTTTGGCAATGTGTAAAATCACTCTTGCTAAATCTTCTTTGCTAATTGCTTGGCTTAGGGCTTCATATCTTAGTTTGTAAATGCTCTCTATCTTGCCTGTATAAGCCTTGGGTAAATTCCCATCTAAGGCTATGTAATCTCCATAGTGCAATCCAAATTCTTTAGAAATAATGTGTTTTAAAGAAAGAAGCCGACTTCTTCTTCTCCTTAATCGCACACGACTGCTTCTTGCATTTCTGCGTGGAAGTGCTAGGGATTCTTTGGTTTTTGGATTTTCTGCCTTAGTAAATAGCCTAACACCGCAATCTTTTAATTCATTATTTTCCACAAATGCCCAACCAATGGAATTAATACCAATATCAAACCCCAAAACTTTCATTATTAATCCTTTTTTGTTTTGTAATTTTTATCTTTTTAGATATTAACATAAAATTTAAAAGAAAAAAGCAATTGGGATTGTATTTGCTTAAAAGTGATGAAAGCTTTGCTAATTTTGCGCAAGTGTTAAGTTCTTGTTATTATTAAAACCCTTATATTTTCACAAGGTGGTAGAATCTTTTTATAATATTTTTATTAAGCTTTAAAGATTTTTTGATACAAAAGAAGTAATAAATCCTGATGTTCTCTAAGCCAAATGTGAATCTTTTGTGGATTTTGATCGTAAGTGTTTATGAGATTCCAAAAATCTTTTTGGTGATTGGGGTAGCGAATATGAGCTAGTTCGTGGATAATAATTGAATTAATAAGCCATTTTGGTGTGAATGCAAGCCTTAGGCTAAAACGAAGATTTTTGGTTTTGTGGTAACAGCAAGCAAGTTGATTGTAGCTTTTGCCATATAAGATTCTATTAGGAAAAAGTCCCATTTGCGTAGAGAAAAGTGGTATTTGGACTTGAATATAAGAATCAAGCTCATTTTGATAAAAATTTATCAAAGTTTTTTGTGCTTTTTGGATTGGGGAGTGGTGCAATTCTCTCCAAGCATTTTGGATTTCCACATTTTGGATATTCTGCCATTCTCCAAAAAGAAATATTTGATGATTAGGTAGCTTTAGATTTAGCCTTTGATTCCAAAGTTGTTGTTGTTCTTCTATCCAGCTTTGATTTTGCTTTAAAAACTCTAAACATTTCTTTTTGGTAAAGTGTTTTGGGGCACTAATTAGCAAGGTAGAAGAATCTCTAAAAGACATTCTTAGGTTTTTGTAATTGCGCTTTTGAATAATCTTAAGCTTAAAAGGAAGCATTAGAATTTACAAAGCGATTGTTAATGGGCGATAGGATTTCAATTTTATATTGAACTTGATTGTCCTTGATATTTTCTTTGAAATAATCCTTTGCGCTAGGGGTATTTTTGCGATAAAAATATTCAATCCCAAAAGCAGTGGCGTAATTAATCCAATCGTATTCTAAATCCACATTAAGCATTTTACTCTCTTCGCTTAGTAAATCATCTAAAGGTTGAATTGAGTTTGCAATATACATTTTTTTTCTATCTTTGGGTTGTGTGATGGAGAGAAGTGTTGGGCTGTAGTTGATTTGTGTGGAATAGACACCTTCAGTTGCGATGCTATAATAAGTGAGTTGTGAAAGGACAATGCTTGAATTAATCACAGGTGTATTAAGAAAAATTCGTGAATGCTCTAGTAAGGGCTTGAGTGTTCTTGCAGTTTTTGTAAAATTGGAATTATCTTTAAGATTAAAAGCAGTTGAATAAACAATGTTGGGATTATATTTTAAAACGCTTTGGTGGATTTGATTACCTATGTAGCTAGAATCATAAAAACTAGCCGCTTTGCTTTGTGGATTAAATCTGGAGAGTTCTTGGATTTGCTCTTCATAGCTAATGCCCCCATAGATAATGTTTGGAAGTGGGGTGGTTGTGATTTGAGAGGAATGCACACTGGGTATAAAAATAGGGGTTTGAATTTTAAGTGTGTTAAGATTATTAGCGCCATTGTAAGTTAGAATTGCGATGATTTGTCGGTAACCTTTAGAGTGAATCGCATCAATAGCAACTTGCAGATCTTGTGCAGATTCACTTTTGCTATCAAAGACTTCAAAGTTAAAGGGCTTGTTTTGGTGCAGTAGATAACTTAGAATCACATTAGTAGTTGAGGCTGAATAAGCACCAATGTCTTTGCGAGAAAATAAAAGTGCGATATTAAAAAATGATTGTTTGGAATTTTCAAAATAAGGAATTTGAGAAATATCTAAAGCACTCATTAGCGCATTAAGCGATTCAAGTAGGGTTTGATTTTGGTTGTCTTGTGTGAAATTAGCAATAAAAGAAAAGACTTGTCCTTGTTCTAATAATCTCTCCAAACAGCTTGTGTTGCATTTTTGGGTTTCAATATTTAAAATTTCTGTGCTAGGAGTGGGGAGAGGTGATGGGTATCTTCCACTTGCAAAAATAAGGCTTGGTAAAAGCCATAGCAATAAGATTTTATTAATTGTTTTCATAGAAATCCTTTTTAAGGGTTAAAAATTCCTTATGAGCTTGTATTTTAAACTCTGGTTGCCTTAAGAGCTGGGTGAGTGAAAAGGTCGGAAAAAGTTTTAAGCCGTTCCATTTGAGTAATTTGCCTTGTATGTCTTTGTAGGGAGTTTTGTCTTGAGTTAGGGCGCTATAGACTTCTTCGCCTAAAATTACAATGATTTTGCTTTGAGAAAATTCTAATTGCTTAAGGAAATAGCCCATGCAGTTTTTAGCGCATTTATCTTGTGTATTTTTGGGAATCTCACATTTAAGAAGTGAGAGAATGGAGACTTCCTGCAATTGGAGTGCAAAGACATTTTCGATAATTTTTTTTAACATTAACGCACCTTTAGAGACAAAGCGCATTTGCAAATCTAAAAGAGGCGTCATAGTTAAAAAAAGCAGTTTTGAGCGTGGATTGCAAAGTCCTGTGTGTGGTGGGGAGAGTTTTTGTGGGCAGAGTTGGCATTCTTTGATGATTTGATTAAGATTCTTTGGGCTTTGGCTTGGGAATTGAGTTTGTAAGGGTTTTTGGAATTGCAAATTACAATAATCAAAACCAATGGATTTTAATAAATAAAGTTTTTGTAAAAGTAATGCCCTTTGAAGTGTTTGCACTTAAATCCTAAAATTTTGAAATAAAAGTAGAATTATAAAGTTAAAAAAATTAAAGGTAGATAATTTTTGAATAAGGAATAAAAATTGCTTGTAAAATGCCATAGGAACGAAATTTCTTTCTCAAGGATAGAGTAACATTTGGGAGAAAACAATGTATTATATTGACGCACGAGGAAATTATTCTTCTTATATTAAAGGTGTAACTTTTTCACAAGAGATTCAGCAAAATTGGGCTTCAAGAAGCAAAGAAAACAAAAGACTAAGCACAACTTCAAGTCAAGATAAATATTTTGAGAAACAAAAATTAATGCAGGAGGCGATTTCGCAACTTAAGCAAAACGGAAGTATTTCGCCTAAAATTGCCAAAGAAATTAATGTAGAGGCTTTGAAAAATAGCTTAGAGAGTGCCAAAGAGGGGCAGTCTAGTGCATTATCAATGTTAGGGCAGGGAGGAGAATCGCAAGAAGCAGCAAAAAATAGTGTATTTGATTCTAAAAATGCAATCCCAAATCCACTTGTCTTAGATGAAGAAATGCAAAATAACCAACACCTAGCAACACTTGATAAAACAGCATATGAGGCAAGTAAGGCTAAAGAAAAAGAAAAAATCAAGCAAGAGATTAAGGAAAGTCTTACAAGTAAAAATCAAGAATCTACAATGGCAACTTCCACTTCTGTGGGGAATTTTTTTGAAAAAACACTTGTTCAAACTAGCACAAAAGTGCCACAAAATGTGAGTGAAGAGGTCAAAAATGCTTATAATCCTCTAGAAATCAATGCAGAGGAGAGTGTGGGGGAGAATGCAATAAGCTTTATTGATGAGGTAAGTGGGAAAAAGGTTGCTATTCCTTTAAGTGAAGCAAATGCTAAAAAACTAAATGAAAAGTTTGGAAGTTTAGAAGCAGCAAGTGATTATGTAAAGGGTTGGTATTATGATGCTACTTATGGTATGGGTTATTTAGAGGGCGATGTAGATGGTAATGGAAAAATTAGCTTAGAAGAGGGAATTCACTTAAATAGCCTTGTTTCTTTAAAAGATGGGCAATACCATTCTATAGCTGAGCAGATTCCAGGTAGTGTAGATGAACAAATGAAGTTCTTAGAACAAGTTGGTTTTATTGATAATTTGGGGGATTATATTAATCATTCTATCTCGCAAGATAGTAACTTAGATGGTGCTTTAAGTCTTAATGAAATTATGGGGGATAAAAAAGAAATTATGCTTTTTCAAACTGGCAAAGATTCTAAAAGCCTAGATATTTTTGTGATACAAAAATTCAATCTTGAAGTTGAAAATATTGAGGAATCGCTTAATAATATTTTGCTAAATTTGGGTGCTAAAGAAGAAACAAAAGAGCCAAAGCAAGAAGAAAAAGATGAGGTAAAAGAATCTCAAGAATCACAAGCAAAAGTTGTAACTAATAAAGAAGAAATCAAAGAATGGTTAGAAGTCACTAGAGATTTACAAGATGAAAATTATTTAGATTCTTTGGAGTTTTCTAAGAGAGAGAATTTGCTTAAAAGTGATAAAATTTTACAAAATCTTTTATTGAATGTTTAAAATGGAAAATTATCAAAATCTCTTGATAGAAATTGTGTTTTTTGCTGTGGTAATGGGAATTTTATTGCTTTATAAAAGAAAGCTTAAATAGGGGAATTATTTAAGCTTTTTTGTGGATTATTGAATAACATAAGCCTTAATGATTTTTTGCTCTTTGAGGGGCTTGTCTTGAGAATTAGTGGGAGAATACTCAATTTTTCTTAGAGTTTTGAAGCTTTCTTCTTGATTGTCTTTGCTAATTGCTCCAAAGATTGTGTGTAGTCCATTTAAATGGGGTGTTCTTGTGGTGGTGATGAAGAATTGACTTCCATTGGTATTTGGCCCTGAATTTGCCATAGCTAAAATCCCCGCTCTATCAAAGGTATAGCCTTTAGCAATTTCGTCTTCAAAATCTTCTCCCCAAATGGATTCTCCACCACTGCCTGTTCCTGTTGGATCGCCACCTTGAATCATAAATTTGCGAATCGTGCGATGAAAAATTGTGCCATTATAATATCCATTATTAATGTGTGTTACAAAGTTTTCCACAGCTTTTGGCGCCACTTCTGGGAATAAGTCTAGAGTAATTTTTCCTGAAGTTGTTTCTAAAATGGCTTGAATCTTTTCAGATTCTGCAGCATTGAGTGAAACTCCCAAAATAAAGTAGCAAAGAAAAAGCTTAAATAAAAAGTGAATTAACGCTTTCATTGTGATTGATCCTTCTAATAACTTCAGCAAACAAAGGTGCTACGCTTACGACTTTAATTTTTTCTATTTTTTCTTTAAGAGGGATAGTATCTGTAATAATAATTTCATCAAGGGAGCTTTCTTGGATTCTTTGGTAAGCAGGACCGCTAAAAACCGCGTGTGTGCCTAATGCAATCACACTACTTGCGCCATTTTTCTTAAAAGCTTCTGCAGCCTTTATGATAGTCCCTGCAGTGTCAATCATATCGTCAATTAAAATGACATTTTTGCCTTCTACATTTCCAATAATATTCATCACTTCACTTTCATTTGCCTTTTCGCGTCTTTTATCTACAATAACAATTTCTAGCCCTAAAAGTTTTGCAAAGTATCTTGCGCGAGCTACTCCGCCAATGTCAGGACTAGCAATGATTGGGTTTGGGAAGTTTTTGGAAGCAACATAATTTTTTAACACAATAGAACCATAGAGATTATCCACAGGAATATTAAAAAAGCCTTGAATCTGCCCTGCATGTAAATCCATTGTAATAAGGCGTGTGATTCCAGCACATTGCAACAAATCCGCGACTAATTTTGCGCTAATTGGCACTCTTGGAGCAGCCTTTCTATCTTGTCTTGCATAGCCAAAATAAGGCATAATAACATTAATAGAACCCGCAGAACTTCTTTTGAGTGCATCAACCATAATAAGTAGCTCCATTAAATTATCATTAGTGGGCGCACAAGTGGGCTGAATCACAAAGACTTCTTTTCCTCTTACACTCTCACAAAGCCTAATATTAATTTCTCCATCGCTAAAACGCGTAATTTCAGCATTAGACAATTCCACATCAAGACTTTTTGCGACTTTCTCGGAAAACTCACGATGCGCATTCCCACTAAAAATTTTAAAATTTTGCATTAGATACCTTTGAAAAGATTTAAAAGTGTAATTATAGTCTTTTAAAATTTAAAAAACTAAGAAAAATTACTTTTTACAATAATAAACAAAAGCAGGTGGTAGATTATTCCAAATAATAGGGGAAGTTTTGACTTGAGAAAAGTATTTTCGAAGTTTCTTTTTAAAGCTTAAGGCTTTAGGAGTGGGGAGCACATAAGCAAAGGTAGAAAAACTTCCTCCCTTTTTTAGGGCTTGATGAATATTTTTTAAAAGCAAATCTTGTTCTTTTGATTTAAGCAAACTCCAGGGAATTCCAGAGACAATAACATCAAGATGTTGAATATCTTTATTGCGCATAATTGAAAGGATTCTGTTGGCATTTTTGTGTTCTATTTCAATATGGGGAAATTTTTCTTGGAGTTTTTTAACAAAGTGAGGATTAATTTCAATGGCAAAATAATGAGATTCTTTAGATTTGAGATTGAGAATCTTTTGAGTAAAAGCGCCTAATCCTGGACCAATTTCAGCAATGTAATTTGCGTTTTGAAGATCTATGTTGCTAACTATAGCTTGACTTAGGGCTTGGGAACTAGAATAAAGAGAGCCTGTGTGCTTTGGGTGTTTTAAAAATTCTAAAAGCATTGATTGCCTTAATATTTATAGTGTAAAATTGTATTTTTCAGAAACTATGTTGTATTATAACAAAATTATTGTTATGAATTTGTCAAGAAAATATAAAGTTTTTAAAGTAAAATAATCTTCAAATGAGTAAAGAATGGGAATTATAGAATTTTTAGAAAAGAGTAGTTGTGAGGAGATTGAAGCATTTTGCTCTCAAAGATTTAAGGAAAATTTGAATTTTTTTCAAGTTAATTATCCTAATCTTTTTGCAGCTTTGCAAGAGCCCTTTAAAGAATATCAGCTCTACATTGGCAAAGAAGGCTTAAATATCATTAACACACTTAATAACTCTTTGATGTTTCCCTTAGATAAGGGTTATTCAACGATGCTTTTGGTGCATAAAAATTGTGCCTTTAATCCGCCAATTAATGAAAAGTGGAATCGTGTCTATGGTAGCGATATTTCTATAATGAATGAAGATTTTCCTTATAGTTCAATTTTGGTTAATGGAATTTTGGATTTTGTAGCCAAAAATGGCGGTGTTGATTCTTACCACTTGCCTTCAGATTTTTTGCCCAATATTAGTCTTTTTGGGCTTGGGGGTGGAATCTTCTTGCAAGCATTAGTGGAGAAATACAATAAATTTAACAATTTTTTTATTTTTGAAGAATCGCTAGATTTGTTTAGAATTGCTTGTTTTTTTGTAGATTTTGCAACTTTATTTTACAAGACAGAAAATAAGGGTGGATACATTTTTATTGAAAGCTTGATGAAAAAAGATTATGCCCTAAGCTTTTTTTTGATGCGAAGAATCAGCACTTCTGTGATGCGTTTAGAATTAATGATGTATCAAACTCCTCTTAATATGAGTGCTCGATCTATTGTGCATGAATTGCACTTGCAATCTCTTAGGGGTTGGGGGACTTATGAGGATGAAATGATAGGAATTAGAAATAAAAAAAGTTTTCCACTTTTGCCTATGTTAGTGGAGCCAAAACGCATTAATGCTCCTATTTGCGTGATTGCTAATGGACCAAGTTTAGATTATTTACTCCCTTTTATTAAGACTAATCAAAATAAAATGATTCTTTTTAGTTGTGGAACAGCGCTAAAACCACTTTTGGCTGCTGGAATCAAACCAGATTTTCAAATTGAAATTGAAAGGCATCATTATTTGGGGGAGGTTTTAAGGGAAGCTCCACTTGGTGATATTCCCTTGCTTTGTGCTTCAGTGCTAACTAAAGAAGCTAAAGAATTAGCAAAAGAAATTTATTTGTTTGAAAGAGATGGTTCTAGTGCTGCAAATTTAAATGAGCCCAAATTTAAAGTCAAATTTACAGCACCGCTAGTGGGGAATGCTGGAGCCTCTTTGGCGAGTTATTTAGGTAGTGATGTAATTTTGTGTGGGCTTGATTGTGGGTATAAAAAGGGCGCTAAGAAACATGCCAAAAATTCTTATTATGGAGAAGAAAAAGAAGAGATTCCACAAGGCGCTTATCAAGTAAGGGGTAATTTTAGTGAGGATATTTATTCAGATGCTCTTTATTCCCTCTCAAGAAATGCGCTAGAAGAAGCCTTTAGAACCCTTAAGCCTTTTAATATTTTAAACTTAAATGATGGTGCTTATATTCAAGGGGCTACACCCATACATTATGAAGATTTTGAGCTAAAAGGAATCAACAAAAAGGAGGCTTTGGAGCAACTAAAATCACTTTTTAAAGATCCTAAAGCAGAGAAATTTTATACTAGAGATTCTCAGCTTTATATTTTTGAGATTCTTGCTTTTAAAAACACAATTGGAGATTTATTTAAAGCAAAAGTAAGTAACAAAAAAAGTCTTTTTAGTGCGGTAGATAAAATCTTTGAGGCAATCGCACAAACTTCCCAGAAAAATGCTTTTATAGGGATTTTATTTGGAGGGACTTTAAGTCATTTTCTTTATCATTTAGTGTTGGGTAGTTTGCATTTGCCTTATGATAATATGGAAGATCTTTGGAGAAAGGCAGGAGAATTGTATGGTAAGGCAATGGAAAAAATGGTGGAGAATCTAAGGGAAACAATAATTGGAACGCAGATTGCTTTATAGGGTAATGTATTTTAAATAAAATTCAAAGGATTGAAATGGTAACAAAAAAAACGATTTCATTAGTTTTAGCAGGAATGCTTTTTGGGACAAGTTTGTTTGCTGCGCAAGTTAATACAGCTACAACTACAACAACTGAAGTTAGCCCTATTGGCAATGTAAGTTTGCAGGCAAATAGAAATTCTAATGTGCCAACAAATTTACAAGGTATAGAAGTTGGTGGCGATGATATTGTGATTCCAAATGCACCTATTATCACACCTTCTAGTATTATTGAAATTAGCGCAATAGGTATGGGTGTTGCTCCAGAATCAACACTTTCTCCTGCACAAGCCTTAGCATTAGCTAAAAGAGCGGCAATTGTTGATGCATATAGACAGATTGGTGAGAAAATGTATGGGATCAGAGTAAATGCACAAGATACCGTTAGAGATATGGTATTAAAGAACTCTACGGTAAAAACTAAAGTAATGGCAGTGATTAGAAATGCTGAAATTATCGAGACTATTTATAAAGATGGTTTGTGCCAAGTTAATATGGAATTAAAGCTTGATGGAAAAAGATGGTATCGTATTTTAACAGGCGAAAATTTTTAATTTTCTTATTACTTGTAGTGCTTGGGGGGTGTGCTAAGCCCTCTTTAAGCCTAGAGAAAACTACTCCTAAAATTATCTTTTTTTCTACAAAAGATTTTCGATTCTATGATGCGGGATTGATAAAATCTTATTCTAATGGCGACATTTCTTTGGAAATTTTTAATGCAGGGCATTTACTTTTAGAATTTTTGGTTTTTAAGAATCGTATTTGCCTTAATCAACAATGTTATGCAAAAAATACGATAACTAGAAAACTTTTTGGCAATGATGGGTTATTGGAATTAGATTTTAAAGCCATTTTAGAAGGCAAAGAGATCTTAGGAGGGAAAAATAAAGCGGTTTTTAATGAAGGCTATGAGCAAAGAATAAATGATATAAATTATCAAATAACCTATCAAGTTACAGCCCAAATGATCTCTTTTAAAGAGCTTAATAGTGGCTTTACTCTTATTATTTCAGGAATCTAAATGCAAATTTATCAGCCCAAAGAGGGATATTGTTATAATAGTGATACTTTATTTTTGTATGATTTTGTATTAAAATCTCTTAAGCCTAAAAAGCAGGTTTTGGAAGTGGGTTCTGGTAGTGGTGTGCTTGGACTTCTTTGTGCAAGAGAAGTGGAAATGAATTTAGCTATGATTGAGAAAAATCCCAAAATGCTAGAGCTGTGCCAACATAATCTTAGAGTAAATAAAATTAGAGCTAATTTGATAGGCGGGGATTTTTTAGAATATGATTTTTTAGATTTGAAGTTTGATTATATTCTTAGTAATCCTCCCTTTTATCATAATGGCGTGATTCGAAGTAAAAATAGTGATATTTGCCTTGCAAGATATGAAGAAAATCTACCCTTTAGCGCTATGGTTAAAAAAATAAATACCTTGTTAAAACCGCAAGGGGAATTTATTTTTTGCTATGATAGCAGGGAAAGTTTTAAGGTTTTTGGTATATTATTTGAATTTAAAATTAGACCCATTGTGGTGCGCTATGTGCATCCTAGAGAGAGTGAGGAAGCAACACTGCTACTTTGTAGGGCAAAAAAGAATTCTAAAAGTCAGATGCGAATCTTGCCTCCTCTTTTAACGCATTGGAATAATGAATTTTCAAAAGAAGTGCAAGAAATTTATAAGTGCGCTCATACTTGGAGTATTAAATGCTAAAGGCAGAGGGATTTTTATTTGATTTTGATTTCACAAAATGTCAAGAGTGCGGTGGAAAATGTTGCAAGGGAGAAAGTGGTTATATTTTTGTAACTCCAAATGAAATTCAAAAAATAGCAAAATCACTCCAAATGGATTTTGAGAGTTTTGCTCTAAAATATGTTAAAAAGGTTGGCTATCGTTATTCTTTAATTGAAAAAAAGGAAGCAAAAGGAGAAGGTTATGCCTGTATCTTTTTTGATGAAACAAAAGGACAATGTCAAATTTACGAGAATCGCCCAAAACAATGCATCAAATTTCCATTTTGGGATTGTTATAAAGAAAATTTTGAAACTTTGATAGAGGAATGTATCGGTGTTATTAAAAAATAAAATTTTAATTATTTTGGTAAGTGGAATCTGTTTGTTTTTAGTTTTGGTGGGTTGTTTGCCTAAAATGCAAATTGATTTTTCTAATAACACTTATAAGGAAGTTGAAAATTTAGAAGATATGTATATTATGCAAGCTTATGCAGCTTTGGATCTAAAGCTTCATGATTTAGCTAAAGAAAATCTAACTAAGGCTTATGAATTAACACAAGATAAAGCCTATTTAAAAGAAATCATTGGAATCTTAATGCTTAAAGAAGAGTGGAATGAGGCTAAAAAAATAGCTTTGGAATACCAAAAAAAATACCCTAAAGATGAGGAAATGCAGCAAGTATTAATTGAGATTTTAGGGAATATGGGAGACTTTAGAGTAGCTAATCAAGAGATTCAAGACCTACTCAAACAAGATAGAAGTGCTCAAAATTTAGAAATTGCATCTTCGATTTATTTTTTGCAAAATGATTATCAAAAAGCTATTGCCTATTTAAGAGAATCTTATTTGCTAAGTGGAAATGAACAGATTGCTAATAAGCTTGCTTCAATTTATTTACTTTTTTTGAAAGATAAAAATAAAGCAATTAGAGTTTATGAAGAACATATTAAAAAATATGGAATTTCACAAAATATTGGAGAGAGACTAGCTTTAGTTTATTTAGAAGAGAAAAAAGTTCTTGATGCAGCAAGAATCTATCAAAATCTCTATAAAGCAACTCACGATTCAAAATATGCTCGTTTTGTTTTAGAGATTTATTTTAAAGGTAATTATTTTAATCAAGCAAGAAAATTTTTGGAGCAAAATCCAAATATTCAATCAAGAGATGAATTTTTATTGGAAATTTATCGCCTTACAAAAGAACATAAAAAGGCTATAGCACTATTGCAAAAACTCTATGCAGAAAATGGTAATGTAGATTATCTTGCCTTAGAAGCAATGTTGATTTATGAAAATGCGCAGAATCGCAATAACATAATACTTTTAAGGCAAGTAACTAATAAATTTGAAGAAGTGGTAAAAAAATCCAATAATGCTTTATATTGGAATTATTATGGATATTTGCTAATTGATCATAGTTTGGATATAAAAAAAGGGATGCAATGTGTGCAAGAAGCTTTGAAGCAAGAACCAAAGAATCCTTACTTTTTAGATTCTTTAGCGTGGGGTTATTATAAACTTAATGATTGCAAAAATGCTCAAATGGTTATAGGTGAAATTGCGCAAGAGGATATTCAAAAAGAAAAAGAGATTTCTGAGCATTTTAAATTAATACAGCAATGTAAAATTCAATAAAAAGGAGTGTAAAATGGTTGTTTTAGTAACAGGAGCTTCTGTTGGTTTTGGTAGAGAGATTGCAAAGATTTTTGCAAAAAATGGGCATAAGGTAATTGCTCTAGCAAGACGCAAAGAAAAATTAGAATCATTGCAAAAAGAAATTGGGAATTGTGCAATAATAGCTTGTGATATTTGCGATAGAGAAGCCTTGAAATTAGGATTAAAATCACTACCTAAAGAATATCAAGAAATTGATGTTTTAGTGAATAATGCAGGATTAGCATTAGGACTTCAGAGAGCAAGTGAATGTAATATTGAAGATTGGGATCAGATGATTGAAGTAAATATTAAGGCTTTGACATATATAACGCGTCTTGTATTGCCACAAATGGTGGAGAGAAAAAGCGGTCATATTATTACTATAGGTTCGATTGCTGGTAGATATCATTATCCTGGGAGTAATGTTTATGGGGCAAGTAAGGCTTTTGTGCGACAATTTGCGCTTAATTTGAGAGCAGATTTAGCAGGAACAAATGTGAGAGTAAGCGATATTGAACCTGGACTTGCTAGTGATAGTGAATTTTCTTTGGTGCGATTTAAAGGGGATATAAAGCAAGTAGAAGCACTTTATAAAGATTCTAATGCACTTAAACCACAAGATGTTGCAGAGGCAGTTTTTTGGGTGGCAACTTTGCCAAAACACGTAAATATTAATATTTTAGAGATGATGCCAACTTCGCAAAGTTTTGCGGCATTAAATGTTTATAAAGATAACAAAGCCTAATTGACTTAAGATTAAAAAGCCTATAAGAAACTAGAATCTTAGATTGCAAGTAGCTTTTTTTTAAGATTCTTGATTCTTTTGTACTGCCATTTTAGAGAGAAATTCTTCTAAGTTAAATTTTTTGCGTTGATTTTCTGTGAAAATATGCACAATAATATCGCCTAAATCCGCAACAATCCATTCTGGATTTTCTTCATCAACATGGAAAAAAGTTTCATCTTTTTGTTTTAAATCTTTTTTTAATGAATCAAGCAAGGCAAGGGCGTGTTTATCTACAAAAGCGGTTGTGATGATAACATAATCTACAAAATAATCAGTATTTTTTAAATTAAAGACTTCAATATTTTCGCCTTTTTTATCTTCTAGGATTTGTATGATATTTTCTATAACTAGTTGTCTATTTTCTTGCAATGGAATTCCTTTAAAATATCTTGAGCAATAGCTTTTGGAATTGATTTTAGAATCTTAAAATCTTGCTTTTGCAAAGAATTTCTTACTTGTGTTGAGCTAATGGAAATAGTTTGCATAGGCAAAATTTTAAAATTAGAATCAATTTTGTAATTTAATCTTGGAATTATAACAAATTCTACTTGATTTTTTAATTTTTCGTAATGATACCATTTAGGGAGATTCTCTAGATTGTCTGCACCAATGATGAGGTAGATTTTTTTTGGTTTATAGGTTTGTTGAATGAAGTTTATTGTTTCATAGGTTGGAGTTGGCTTGTTTTGTTGGATTTCAAAATCTAAAAGTGTGATGGGTAAAGTTAAATCTTGAACTAAAATCTTAATCCACTCTAGACGTTTCTTCGGGGAAAAAAGGGATTGGCTTTTGAAGGGGTTTAAAAAAGCAGGGACAATAAAAAGTCTCTCCACTTCTAAGGAATTAAAAATGGTTTGTATGACTTTTAAATGCCCTAAATGTGGCGGATCAAAAGAGCCACCAAAAACTGCAATTGTTTGCATGAAATCCCCAAAAATTAATGTAAAATTGTAGCATATTTTAAGGTTGGTTGTATGGAGATTGTTTTTACTTTTGTTTTAGGTGCTATTTTTGGGTCTTTTGCTAATGTTTTGATTTTTAGGATTCCACAAAATATGAGTATTGTTTTACCTTTTTCTTTTTGTCCTAAGTGTAAGAAAAATCTTTATTTTGCAGATAAAATTCCTCTTATTTCTTATCTGATTTTAGGCGGGAAATGTCGCTATTGTAATGAGAAGATTCCTAAGTGGTATTTGCTTAGTGAAGTTTTGGGTGGAGTTTTTGGAGTTTTTAGTTTTTATTATTTTGGAATCTTGGGTGTGATTGGATTTTTCTTGTTTTTATTTTTTTATGTTTTAAGTGTGATAGATTGGCAGTTTTTAGAAATACCTGATAGTTTAAATTTTTTAAATCTTGCATTGGCAATTTGTTTTGGTGGGTTTTTTGGGGAATCTTTTTTTGTTGAAAAGCTTTTTGCTGAATCTTGCCTAAATGCACTTTTGTTTATGGGGTTTGCAAGTTTCTTGCGGTTGTTTATAGGGAGTTTATTGCAAAAAGAAGTGATGGGGGAGGGCGATATTGTTGTTTTTGGAACACTTGGAGCGAGTTTGGGTGTTTTGTTGGGGGGATTGTCTATTGTGATTGGGAGTTGTTATGGGCTTATATGGATTTTGTTAAGCAAAAAATCAATGTTGCCTTTTGTACCATTTTTGTTTTTGGGATTTTGTAGTGCGGTTTTATTAAAATATGTATTATAATCTTTTGGTATTTTTTATAAATTTTTAGAGTATTTTGTGTAAAATATGGACTTTTAAAACTTAAATTAGGATATTTTTTGCGAATCAAAAATTATTTATTCCATAGCTTTGCACAAATTTTCTTTCCTATTTTCTTTGTGTTATTTTTCATTGCTTCTGTGGTGATTTTTATTCGCATTGCGGGTGTTACTTTTGTTGTGAAAATTAGCTTTTTTGAGCTACTTTCTTTATATTTTTATACTTTGCCATTAATGATTTTTTTTGTGATACCTTTAAGTTTTTTTGTGGCTTGCACGCTTTCTCTCTCAAGGCTTTCTTTTGATTATGAATTACCAGTTTTATTTGCTTTGGGAATGAATCCAAGTAGAATTATTAAGATTTTTTTACCCATTGCTATTTTAGTGAGCTTTTCACTTTTTATTCTTTCCTTGGTTTTAACTCCTTTAAGTGATACAGCCTATAGGCAGTTTTTAGAAGAGCGTAAAAATAGCATTAATATTAATCTTCAAGCAGGAGAATTTGGGCAGAAGCTTGGAGATTGGCTTGTGTATGTGCAAAAGAGTAAGGAAGATTTGAGCTATGAAGATATTGTTTTATTGTCTTTTGCCAAAGAGGGCGGAATGATCTTTTCGGATAATGCAAAGATTGTTAATCAAATGGGGGTTGTGGAGGCAATTTTAGAAAAAGGATCGATTTATCGCCCTAAGGAAGATTTTGTTGAGAAGATTTTGTTTGATACTTTGATAATTCGTAGTAGCATTACTGCTATTGATGAAGTGGATTTGGGAGTGATTGGTTATTGGAAGAGGGCTTTTTATAAAAATGAACGACAAAAAAAGACTTTAAGAAATTTAAGTATGTATGTTATAATGTCTTGTTTTCCGTTAGTTAGTTTATTTTTCTTTCCGCTTTTGGGAATAAAAAATCCGCGTTATCAAAAAAATTATACTATTTTACAAGCAATGGGAGTGATTGGGATTTTTTATGCATTAATGTATTTAATGGCAAATTATTTACCGCTTTTAGGAATGTTTATATTTCCAATAATATGGCTTTTGTTGGGTTATTTGCTTTTTGAGAGAGTGATTAAAAAGTATTATTAGATGATAAAAGTTGCAATGCGGATTGCTTATTATGGCGGAGATTTTTTTGGTTTTCAGCGACAAAAGAATCAAGTTACAATTTGCGGAGTCTTAGAAGAAGTTTTTAGAAGCATTGGGATTTTTGATCTTTGTGTGGGGAGTGGGAGAACCGATAAGGGTGTGCATGCTAGTGCGCAAGTTATTTCTGTTGATATTCCAGAGTTTCATAGGGATTTTGATAGATTAAAACAGCTTTTAAATACAAAACTTTATCCTAGGATTAAAATTAAGCAAATTTGGCAAGTAGAGAGCGGATTTCATGCGCGCTTTAGTGTAAAGAGAAGAGGGTATTGCTATGTGCTTTCTCAAAAGTATTCACCTTTTTGGGTTTTGTTTTCACATTTTTATCCTTTGAAAAATCCATTATTGGTGCAAGAATCTTTGAATGCTTTTAGGGGCGTTTATGATTTTGGGGCTTTTATGAAAAATGGTGGTAGTGGGTGTGAGAGTAGTGTGCGAGAGATTTTTCACGCAAAGCTTGTAAAAAGAGGAGATTTTTATTTGATTTCTTTTTGGGGAAATGGGTTTTTGCGCTCACAAATTAGGCTTATGGTTGGATTTTTGCTTGAAATTGATAAGGGGAATTTGGGAATAGAGGATTTAAAGAGACAACTTCTTGGTGAGAAAATCTTTAGTGTCCCTGCACCTTCTAATGGCTTATTTTTGAGTCGCGTGGATTATTAAAACGATAAGAATTGTTTTTAGTATTCACTAAAAACAATAAGGATTTGTTATAATTTAAAATTGATTTAAAAAGTATGAGGAAAAAATGCAAGAAACGATTGATTTAATTGTGAAATATGGCTATGTAATTTTGTTTTTGTATTCTTTAGGCGGTGGATTTGTGGCGCTTGTTGGAGCTGCTGTGCTAAGTTATGCGGGTAAAATGGATTTAATAGCAAGTATCGCAGTGGCAATTGTGGCAAATTTTTTGGGTGATTTATTACTTTTTTATTTGGCGCGTTATCAAAAGCAAGGAATGATGCCTTATCTCTCAAAACATAGGAGAAAACTCGCTTACATTCATTTATTGATGCGAAAATATGGCTCAATTATTTTGATAGTCAAAAAATATATTTATGGTTTAAAAACGCTTGTTCCTTTTGCTGTGGCGCTAACAAATTACGGCTTTATGAAATTTAGCCTTTATAATGCTTTGGGTGCGATATTATGGGGTGTTAGCATTGGACTTGCTGGGTATTTTTTAGGAGAGGTGATTCTTAGGGGAATGGATTTACTAGGACAATATCCATATTTAGCGCCAATATTTATTTTTATTTTATTTGGTGGAATCTGGATTTGGCTCAAAAAAGTAAGCACAAAAAGTAAGGGAAAATAATGAAAATAAGATTGCAAGAGATTGTTAAGAAACAGGTTTTAATTATTGATGGAGCAATGGGGACGGAGATTCAAAAAAAAGAAAAGGTAGAATGGGGTAAAAATGCTAAAGGAGAGAGTTTGGCAGGTTGCACAGAAGCTTTGAATCTCTTTAGCCCTGAAGTAGTTAAAGAAGTTTATACAAGCTATCTTCAAGCAGGTGCTAATATTATTACGAGTAATACTTTTGGGGTTATGGAGTGGGTGTTGGCTGAATATGAAATGCAAGAGCACTCTAGGGAGATTGCTAGAATTGGCGTGCAATTAGCAAAGGATTGTATTAAAGCACACACGCCATTGGAGAATCAAAAAGATGCCCTATTTGTGGCAGGTTCTTTGGGACCTGGGACAAAGTTACCAAGTTTGGGGCATATTGATTATGATTCTATGTTTTTGGGCTATTGTGAAGCTGTAAGAGGTTTTAAAGAGGCTAATGTGGATTTGGTGCTTTTAGAAACCGCGCAAGATCCTTTGCAGATTAAAGCAGCCTTGCACGCTATTAAAGAGATTGATGAGAATTTGCCCATTATGGTTTCAGCCACAATTGAAACAAATGGAACTATGCTTATTGGAACAGACATTGCAACTCTTTTTTATATTTTAGAGCCTTTTGAGATTTTTTCTTTAGGGATTAATTGTGGTTTGGGTCCAGATTTAGCTAAAAAATATTTAACAGAATTAAGCAGGGTTAGTAAATTTCCTATTTCTATTCATGCAAATGCAGGATTACCACAAAATAAAGGCGGAATAACTTATTATCCTATGGAAGCAGAGGAGTTTAGTGAGATTGAGAGTGATTTTTTGAATATTGCTGGAGTTGCTTTGCTTGGAGGTTGTTGCGGGACAACACCACGCCATATTTCAGCTCTTGTTGCTAAAACAAGAGGCAAGATTCCACTTTCTCCACAAGGAAAATATCAACCAAGTGTAGCTTCCTTGTTTGGAGCTTGTGAGTTGGCGCAAGAACCTGCACCATTGCTTATAGGTGAGAGATCAAATGCAACAGGTTCTAAAGCCTTTAGAGAATTGCTTTTAAAAGAAGATTATGAGGGAGCTTTAGGCGTTGGGAATGAGCAGGTCAAGCGGGGTGCGCATGTGCTTGATGTGAGTGTGGCATTTGCTGGTAGAGATGAAAGTAAAGATATGCAAGAGCTTATTATGCGATATGCCACAAAAATCCCTCTGCCTTTAATGCCTGATTCTACGCAAGTGAATGCTTTAGAGATTGGCTTAAAGCTAATTGGTGGGCGTTGCATTATTAACTCAGCAAATTTAGAAGATGGTATTGAAAAATTCGATAAAGTGGCTAGTTTAGCTAAAAAGTTTGGTTGCGTGCTTGTGTGCTTAACCATTGATGAGCAAGGAATGTGTAAAACTAAAGAGAGAAAAGTAGAGTGTGCCAAAAGAATGATGCAAAGAGCTATTGAGATTCATCATTTAAGAGAAGAAGACATTATCTTTGATCCACTCACCTTTACTATTGGTAGTGGAGATGAGGAATATTTCACAGCAGGGATTGAAACGCTAGAAGCTATTGCAGAAATTAGAAAGCTTTTTCCTAAAGCAGGAAGCACTTTGGGGCTTTCTAATATTTCTTTTGGATTAAGTAAAGAGGGTAGGGTTTGTCTTAATTCTGTTTTCTTGCATCATGCAATCAAAAAGGGCTTAAGCACTGCTATTGTAAATGTTGCGCATATTATTCCTTATGCAAGATTGGAGAGTGAGGATATAGAAGTTTGTGAGAATTTAATCTTTAACACTCAAAAAAGTCCGCAGGTTTTATATGATTTTATTAGCCATTTTGAAAAAAAATCTGGATTAGGCTTTGAAAAAAAAGAAGAGGATTTTTCTTTGAGCACACAAGAGAGAATTGCAAAATATCTCATTGAAGGGGATTTAAGCGCAATGCAAAAGATTCTGCCAAGTGCAAAAGATGAGATTGATCCTGAAGTAATTGTCAATGAAATATTAATTGATGCGATGAAAGTAGTGGGCGAGAAATTTGGAAATGGTGAGATGCAGTTGCCTTTTGTTTTGCAAAGTGCAGAAGTAATGAAAAAAAGCGTGGATTATCTTAATGAATTTTTGCCTAAAAAAACTAATACACATAAAACAACTATAGTGATTGGGACGGTTAAGGGCGATGTGCATGATGTAGGCAAGAATCTTGTGGATATTATTTTAAGCAATAATGGATTTAATGTGATTAATATTGGCATTAAGGCAGAATTGGAGAAATTTTTAGAAGTCATTAAAAAAGAAAAAGTGGATTGTATTGGTATGAGTGGGTTGCTTGTAAAATCCACTTTGATTATGAAAGAGAATTTAGAAGAATTAAAAAAACTTGGAATCACAATTCCTATTATGCTTGGTGGAGCAGCCTTGAATCGAAACTTTGTAGATGAGTATTGTCGCCCTAATTATGATGGAATCATTTTTTATTGCAAAGATGCCTTTGATAGTGTGGCGGCAATGCAGATTATTCAAAGTGGAGATTTTAGTGATATTACATTGCCCTCTCAAAAAGGAAAAAGTGAAGATTCTAGGTTAGAGCAAAGAATGGCAAAAAAACTAGAAAAGTTAGAAGAAGTAAAACAAGAGATTTTTTACCCTATGGAATGTGAATTGACTTTTTCTTATCAAAGCTACAATCCACCATTTTTTGGAAGAAAAGCTTTAAAATTAAGTAACGATGAGATTCAAAACATTTTTGAGTTTATTGATAAAGACTTGCTCTTTAAACACCGATGGGGTTATAGTAAGCTAAAAAAAGAGGAATATTTAAAGCTTAAAGAAAAGGAATTAGAGCCACTTTTTCAGTCCCTAAAAAATGAATTTATTGAAAAAAATATTTTTGCTCCTGTGGTGCTTTATGGTTATTATCATACGCGCACTAGGATTCCTGATGACAAAAGAAAGGGTTTAATTTTGGAGTTAAGTGATCGTGCAGATTTTAGTAATGCAGAATCTTTTTTATTTCCTAGGAGCACCAAAAAACCTTATTTGTGTTTGGGAGATTATTTTAATAAAGAAGGTGATATTTGTGCCTTGCATTTAGTTTCAAGTGGATTAAACTTAGCACCTTTTGAAGAAAAACTCTATAAAGATAATCAATACCATAAATACTATCTCACACATGCCTTGGGTGTGGAGTTAGCAGAGGCTTTGGCGGATTTTGTGCATCAAAGAGTAAGGTGTGAGCTTGGATTAGGAGAGAAAGAGGGAGAGAGATATTCTTTTGGTTACCCAGCGTGTCCTGATTTAGCTTTAAATAAAGGTTTGTTTAATTTATTAAAACCACAAGAATTTGGCATTATACTTA
Source organism: Helicobacter colisuis (assembly GCF_023646285.1). Taxonomy (NCBI): domain Bacteria; kingdom Pseudomonadati; phylum Campylobacterota; class Epsilonproteobacteria; order Campylobacterales; family Helicobacteraceae; genus Helicobacter; species Helicobacter colisuis. Next base: position 99,247 of record NZ_JAMOKX010000003.1, read on the forward strand.
GTGAAACTTATCAAATGAGTCCCGAGGCAACAACTTCGGCTTTGATTGTTCCACATAAAGAAGCGAAATATTTTGCAATTTAAGGATGAAAATGTATAAAAAACTAAATGAACAAGAGCAAAGGGTAATTCTCCATAAAGGCACTGAAGCACCTTTTAGTGGAAAATATGAGAATTTTTTTGAAAAGGGGATTTATTGTTGTAAACAATGTGGTAGCGCTTTATATGAATCTAAAGATAAATTTCATTCGGGTTGTGGTTGGCCTAGCTTTGATTCTTGTATTAAAGGGGCAGTTAGAGAGCAGCTAGATAAGGATGGCAGAAGAATGGAGATTGTTTGCGCAAAATGTGGTGGGCATTTGGGGCATATTTTTAGGGGAGAGGGATTTACTGCTAAAAATACTAGACATTGTGTTAATTCTATTGCTTTAGAGTTTCAAAACGATTAATAAAATCATTATTTCTTAAGTAGAAAAAATCTACTTAAGGTTTTGTTATTTTATGTCAGCACTAAAAGTAATTTCAACTAGAGGCCAACTTATGCCTTTGTGTCCTGGTGCAACATCGCTTAATGCTTTTAAGGCTTTGCTACTATTTTTAAAGGCATGCAAATCAAGATCTCCCTTTGCCACAAGTTTGCCATCGTTAATTTTATAGGTCATAGGAACTAGGTCACTTTCCTTTCCGATGGTTACTTTAGCAGTAATTACGCCCATATCTTTACCTTCAACTACATTTTCAAAACTTACATGAATGTCTGAATTAGCATTTAAAACCTCAAAAAATGTCTGGACAATATTTGTAGTAATGATGCCATTATCATCGTGCATATCTATATCTTTTGTAGAAAGCACTGCCTTGGCATTTTTTAGTTGTGAGCTAATAGAAGAATTATCTTTTCCAAACATGAATTTACCAGTCTTAAAGACACCCTTTGTGCCTACCATTTCTGAAGTTTTATAGCCTTCAAATTCCACTTTTACACTCTCTGTGTCAATTCCATTTGCACAAAGAAAACTAAAGGCAGCTGATAGCAAAAACACATATTTTTTCATTTTTGAATCCTTTACATAAATTGAAATTAAGACTAATTGTATTTTTAAAAAACTTAAATAAAACCAGCCTAAAACTAATTATATGCTATTTTACATTTAAATAGAATAATTTTTTATGGAGAAAAAATGTGTGAAATTTATTGTTAATGGCATTTTAAAACAAAATCTCTCATATAGAAAAAATATCAATCTACTTGCATTAATAGAATCTCTTTGGGTAATTTATATAACTGGGTTTATTAAGCAAAGTTTTGATAGAATCCAAAAATTTTTATTTAAAGATTTTTAAAATGGAAGCATTATTTACGCAATGGATTCAAGAGTATGGTTATATTATTTTGTTTCTCTGGAGTATTTTAGAAGGAGAGCTTGGGCTTATTATGGCAGGAATTATGTGCCATACTGGACATATGACAATTCCCATTGCAATTTTAGTAGCTGGATTTGGTGGGTTTGTGGGAGATCAGATTTATTTTTATATTGGGCGATATAATAAGCAATTTATTTACAAACAACTTAAAACTCAACGAAGAAAATTTGCCTTTGCGCATTTGCTTTTACAGCGTTATGGTTGGCCTATTATTTTTGCGCAGAGATATTTATATGGAATGCGAACAATCATTCCTATGAGTATTGGAGTAACACGCTATAGTGCTAAAACTTTTGCCCTCATTAATCTTGTTAGTGCGATGGTGTGGGCTGCTATTACAATTTTATTGGCTTATTTTTTTGGAGAGCAGCTTCTGGCATTGGTAAATTATGGTAAAGAGCATTATTATGTTGCTATTCCTTTTGCGATTCTGCTTGGAGGTGGTATTTATTATTATTTACATAAAGTTACACAAAAAGTGGAGCGAAAAATTACAGGAGAGAAAAAATGAAAATCATAGCAAGTCAAAAACAAGGGGAAGTAAAAATCATACTTTTAAAGGACAGAGTGATTCCAAAAGATCTTAGCAAAGATGAAAAAAAGGAATTAGAGTTTTATGGTTTTGAGGGCGAAGGGAGTTGCTTAGTTGGTCAAAGTAAGAAGTTTTTTATAGGATTAGAAAAGTATGATTACGAATTTCCTAATGCCCTAAGCGATGCGATTGCCAATGCGATTTGTAGTTTAAAAAAAATGAAAATCAAATCGATTTCTATAGAAGTAGAAAAAGAAGAAGAGATTAAAAAAATATGCCTTGGAATCTTGCTTGGAGCTTATAGTTATGAAGAATTTAAAAGCAAGAAAAATGAAATAACTCTCAAAGAGGTTTATCTAAATTCGAATAAATTAGATGAAAAGATTTTACAAGAGCAGATTTTAGAATCAGAAATCTTGGCTACAAGTATAAATCACACTCGAGATTTGATTAATACACCACCTCAACAAGCTACTCCAGAATATATGGCAAAATACGCAGAAAATCTTGCAAAATCGATAGGCTTTGAATGTCAAATCTATGATGAAGAGTTTTTAAAAAAAGAAAAAATGGAAGCATTTTTGGCAGTTGCAAGAGCAAGTGTGCATAAGCCTTATTTGGTGCATTTAAGCTATAAACCAAAGGATACCAAAGGACAAAAATTGCCTAAATTTGTTTTTGTGGGTAAGGGGCTTACCTATGATAGTGGTGGGCTTAGCTTGAAGCCTGGTGATTATATGACAACAATGAAAGCCGATAAAAGCGGTGCGTGTGCAGTTATTGGAATCTTAGAAGCTGTAGCAAAATTTGGAATTAAAGCAGAAGTGCATGGAATTTTAGGGTTGGCTGAAAATATGATTGGAGGTAATGCTTATAAGCCTGATGATATTTTAAGGGCTAGGAATCAAAAAACAATTGAAGTGCGCAATACAGATGCAGAAGGAAGATTGGTTTTAGCAGATTGTTTGAGTTTTGCAAGTGATTTAAAGCCGGATTTTCTCATTGATTTAGCGACTTTAACAGGAGCTTGTGTTGTAGGATTGGGCGATTATACAAGTGGAATCATGGGGTATAATAAAAAACTTCAAGAGGAGTTTGCCAAAGTAGCCTTTAGGGTTGGAGAATTAACAGGAATCTTGCCTTTTAACCCTTATTTAAGGAAACTTTTAAAATCTGAAGTTGCAGATTTATGCAACATTCCATCAAGTCGTTATGGAAGTGCAATTACTGCTGGAATGTTCCTAGGAGAATTCGTTGAAGAATCGCTTAAGGATAAGTGGTTGCATTTAGATATTGCAGGTCCTGCATATGTGGAGAAAGCTTGGGGGGTGAATCCTTTTGGGGCAAGTGGGATTGGAGTGCGCGCATGTGTAGAATTTATCAAAAGTAAAGTAAAATAAAGGATAAAAATGGGATTATCAATTGGGATTGTGGGGTTGCCTAATGTTGGCAAATCAACGACTTTTAATGCATTAACTAAAACACAAAATGCTCAAGCAGCAAATTATCCTTTTTGCACTATTGAACCAAACAAAGCTGTTGTGCCAGTTCCTGATAAAAGACTGCAGGAGTTAGCTAAAATTGTAAATCCAGAACGCATTCAGCATTCAGTGGTGGAATTTGTGGATATTGCAGGTTTAGTAAAGGGTGCAAGCAAGGGAGAGGGGCTTGGTAATCAATTTTTAGCTAATATTAGAGAAACAGAAGTGATTTTACATATTGTGCGATGTTTTGAGGATTCTAATATTACGCATGTAGAGGGAAGTATTGACCCTTTGCGCGATATTGAGATTATTGAAACAGAGCTTTTGATTGCGGATATGCAGACTTTGGAGAAACGTATTGAGAGGCTAACACGGATGGCTAAAAGTGGAACTGATAAGGAAGCAAAGGCAATGCTAGAAATCTCGCAAATGCTTTTAGCGCATATTGAACAAGGAAATCCTGTAAGAAGCTTTCAGGATAAAGATGAAAGATTTTTTGCTTTGGATAAAGAATTGCGATTCTTGACTAACAAAGAAATTATCTATGGTGCTAATGTTGATGAGAGTGGTCTTGGACAAGATAATAAGATGGTAGAGAGTTTGCGTGAATATGCTAAGGAAAATGGTTGTGAGGTAATCAAGCTTTGTTCTAAGATCGAAGAAGAATTAGTGGGATTAAGTGATGAAGAGCAAGAAGAATTTTTAAATGAGCTAGGAATTAAAGAGAGTGGTTTAGATTCTGTGATTCATTTGGGATTTTCTAAGCTTGGACTTATTAGCTATTTTACAGCAGGTGTAAAAGAAGTGCGAGCTTGGACAATACATAGAGGAGATAAAGCTCCTGTGGCAGCTGGTGTTATTCACAATGACTTTGAAAAAGGTTTTATTAGGGCTGAAGTTATTGCTTATGAAGATTTTATCAAGTATGGTGGAGAAACTAAGGCTAAAGAAGCTGGTGTTATGCGAGTTGAGGGTAAGGATTATGTAGTGAATGACGGAGATGTGATGCATTTTAGGTTTAATGTATAAAATATCAAAAACAAAGGAGGAAATTAAAATCCTCCAAAGTATCTAACAGCGCTAATTTTTTTATCCACATTAGCAAGTAAATTACGATTTTCATCGCTTAAATTTGAGTTATCTAATAGATTTTGAGTGGTTTTGGAATCAAGATTGGGGTTGAGCTTGGAGAGAATATCAAATCCCATTTTTTCTTCCTTATTGAGAAGTTTATTTTCAAGCATAGCATCTCCAAGTTCTTCTAGATTCCCTGAAAAATTAGTCGCAAAATTTTGAATGGTAGATAATTCTTGACTAATTTCTAGCGTATCTTGTATTTGGCTTGGTGCATAGAAGTTGCCTTCTTGGTTAAATAAACTAGAATCTGTTTTGGAGACTTTTTGGGTGCCAAAAACAGAATCACTTTTTAATGGATTAGAATAGCCTGAAATGTTATTGTTCGCGTTGTTATTTTGTGCATCGTACGATTGGCTTAAGAGACCCCACATTGAACTATTTTTATCGGTTATATTCATTTTATTTCCTTGAGACTAGAAATTTATATGTAAAAATAAAAGCAAATAGCATTCCATAAAATATTAAAAAAGATTGATAGAAGATTTGAATGGAATTTTTGAAGTTTAAAAGAAATCAATTAGTATAACTTTTGGGAGATTCCCAAAAGTTAAGTTAAATTAGAGCCTTGATTCGTAGCGTCTAAGCATATAAAGGCGTTTTAGCATTTTTTTGCGAGCGCTAATTTTTTGCTTTTTACGCTTTTCAGTCATTGGTTCAAAGAATCTTCTTGCGCGACTTTCAGTTACAACAAGATTTCTATCGGCTTGTTTCTTGAACTTTCTGTAAGCATCATCAAAAGATTCATTTTCCCTTACTTTTATTCCTGGCATCTAAATCACCACCTTACATATAAAATTTTGTTAGGAATAGTATTTTATCTAAAAATAGTTTGATTTGCAAGATTTCTAGCTATTTTCATAAAAGGTTATATATTAAATTAAAAATATTTTTAGCGCGTTTTGCGGTGAAATTGTAGTATAATATCCGCAAAAACAATGGAGTCTCTATGGAGTTACAATCAAATATTAAAGCGCATTTTTATCACAAAAAGCGTTATTGGGTTTATCTTATAACCACTATCATGGTCCTTTGTATTCCTTTTATTAAGATTAATGGGAATCAAATTTTTCTTCTTTCTTTTGATCACAAACAATTGCATCTTTTTGGCATTGCTTTTGATATGCAAGAATTGTATTTAATGCCATTTTTGTTGATTTTGCTTTTCTTGATAATTTTTTTCTTGACAACTCTTGCAGGTCGTGTGTGGTGTGGTTGGGCTTGTCCTCAAACGATTTTTAGGGTTTTGTATCGAGATTTATTGGAGACAAAGATTTTAGGGTTGCGCAAAAGAATGGAGAATCGCCAAATAGATCCGGATATGTCTTTGGGAATAAATAAGCTTAAAAAGATAGTCGCTTTTGGGATTTGGGTAATTTTAGCATTGATTATAGCAGCTAATTTTATGTGGTATTTTATTCCTCCTAGTGATTTTTTTGCTTATATTCAAAACCCATTAGAGCATAAATATCTTTATATGTTTTGGCTTGGAATCACGATTTTTTTGATTGCAGATATTATTTTTATTAAAGAGAATTTTTGTATTTATATGTGTCCTTATAGTCGTGTGCAAAGTGTTTTGTATGATAATGATACCATTATGGCAGTTTATGATTATAAGCGCGGTGGAGTTGTGTTTGATTCTAAGGGGATTAAATTATGGAAAAAGCCAGAAACTCCAAATGCTGAATGCACTGGTTGTGAAGCCTGTGTGAAGATTTGTCCAACGCATATTGATATTAGAAAAGGTATGCAACTAGAATGCATTAATTGCTTGGAATGTTCGGATGCTTGCACCAAGGTTATGACAAAACTAGGCAAACCAAGCTTGATTTCTTGGACAAGCCCACAAGCTATTGAAAAACAGCAAAAAGTTCGATATATGCGATTTAAAACCATTGCTTATCTTGCAGCATTAGTGATTGTATTAGTAGGGCTTTTGTATATGAGTTCAACCAAAGAGAGTATGCTTTTAAATATTAACCGCAGTGAGCTTTATACAATGAGAGATAATTATAGAGTGGAAAATTCTTATATCTTTTTATTCCAAAATACTAATCGCAATGGATATGAATTTTATTTTGAAATAGAGGGTAATGATATGATAAAGATTAAACGCCCATCTAAGCCATTTCATATTAAATCTGGTGAGAAACTTAAGCAAGTTGTAGTGCTTTATACAGATGAAAATTTAGCCAAGGATTCTGAAAAAGATACTCATATTCCTCTAAAGATTAGGGCATATGCGCTTGATTCTGAAGAAAAAATTGAAGTAATTAGAGAGAGTGTTTTTATTTATCCGCCCAAAAATGTAATGAATAACGAGAAATAATGAAAGAATCTTTTAAGGGGATTTATTTTTTTTTCACAGCTTTTATTTTAACGCTTATTGCGTTGCTTAAGCTGTATTCTCCCTTTTTGATGAATATTTTAATAGCATTTTTGCTATTTATTGCAACACATAATATTTTTCAAATTATTTTCAAAAAAATAAAATCCACTTTTTTAACTTCACTATTAATGACCTTGCTTTTGCTTATTTTATGTTTTGTTCCCATCTTTTATGTGGCAATTAATCTAGCTTCCTTTGTGGGTAATATAGATTTGGCTAGTTTGCAACAATTTTTTACAGATATGCAAGTAAAAATATCAGTTGCAGGGAAGGATTTTTTGGAGTATTTACCTGTAGTCTTTCAGCAACAAATTAATGATTTATTAGCAAGTGTTAATAGTATTAATTGGGCAGAATTTTTCAAAAAAGCACTTAGTGTTGTTGCAAAAATTTCTGCAAATAGTGCTTATTTTTTAAGTGATGCTGTTTTTATTGTTGTATTTTTGTTTTTCTTTTATTATTATGGCAATGCCTTAGGAAAATATTGCTTAGAGATTATTCCCATTGAAAAGCAGCAGATTAAAACTCTTTATGATGAAGTCAGTGCAGTTATTAGTGTAGTATTTTATTCATCGATCTTATCTATGGTTTTACAAGGTGTGCTTTTTGGAATCTTAATGGCTTTTTATCGTTACGATTCAATTCTTTTGGGTGTTTTTTATGGATTTGCTTCGCTTATTCCTGTGGTGGGTGGGACTTTAGTGTGGCTTCCAATTGTGTGTTATGAAATATATTTGGGGAATATAACAAATGCCATAGTTATCACTTTGTATTCAATCATTGTTATTGCTACTCTTGCAGATAATGGAGTGAAGCCTTTTATGATTGCATTTATCAATCGAATTTTAATAGAAACTCCAGTGAAAATTAATGAAATGTTAATTTTCTTTGCTATTATTGCAGGATTATCTAGTTTTGGATTTTGGGGTATCGTATTGGGTCCTGCTATTACAGCGCTTTTTATTGCAATGTTAAGAATTTATCAAAATCTCTACAAGCGCTAGTTTTGTAGAGAATTTAATTCTAGCTGTATTTTTTGAAATTTTTCTTGTTGTTCAACAAGGGCTTTTTGATTGCTTTTGAGCACTTGTTGTGGTGCATTAGCAAGGAATTTTTCATTATTTAGCATAGATTGTAATTTACTTATTTCTTTTTGGGTTTTTTCTAATTGTTTTTGTAATTTTGTGATAATTGGTGTTAAATCAATATCTTTTGTAGGGAGATAAGATTCAAGATTTTGTGTAATATCCACAACGCAATGAGGTATTTTTTTTGTTGTGATTTCTAATTCTTCAACCTTAGCAAGTTTGCAAACATAATTTTTAAAGGTTTGAATGAAATCTTGTGGTAGAATAAAGCTTCCTTTAATGTAGGCTTTTGGAATCTTTTGATTGGCTAGATCGATAGTGGTTTTAGCGCGGCGAATAGAAACAATAGAATCTAAAATTAATTCAAAGGTTTTGAAATTTTGTGTGTTTTGATAATGGAAGTTTGGATAGTTTTTAATCATGATAGATCCGCTTTCTTCTAGGGTGCTACCATCAAGCTTGTGCCACAAGTAATCGCTAATAAAAGGCATATAAGGGTGTAATAGAAGCATTGATCCTTTAAAGATTGCACCTAATTCTACAATAGAATCTTTATCAGCTTTGCCAAGCTCAATACCCCAATCGCAAAATTCTCCCCACAAGAAACGATAGAGTGCATTTGCTCCATCATTAAAGCGATAAGCATCAAGATAGCCTCGCACTTCTTTTGTGGTGTTGCTTAGAAGTTCTGCCATATATTTCCCTAGTGGAGTTTTTGGCTCTCCTATTTCAGAGAGATTGGGGAAATTTTGTGTATTAAGAAGCAAGAAGTTAGCAGCGTTATAAAGTTTATTGGTAAAATTTTTGCTAATTTCAAGCTGATTGCTTGAGAGTTTTACATCTCTACCTTGCGCACAAAGAATTGCTAGAGTAAATCGTAAAACATCAGCGCTGTAGTTTTCAATTATTTCCAAAGGATCAATAACATTACCCTTGCTTTTGCTCATTTTTTGTCCATTTTCATCACGGACTAGGGCGTGGAGATAAATATCTGGGAAAGGTAGTTTAGAGAGAAAGTGTTCTCCCATCATTAACATTCTAGCTACCCAAAAAAATAAAATATCAAAGCCTGTAATCAAAAGAGAATTAGGATAAAACTCTCTTAAGTCATCTTTTTGCCACAATGTGCCCTCTCCCCATTCTCCATTTCCAAATCCAAGCGTAGAGAAAGGCCACAAAGCCGAGCTAAACCAAGTATCAAGCACATCTGGATCTTGATAAATTTGTGTGTTTTGGCATTGTGGGCATTTGGTCTGTGGATTTGTGCTTGCCCATTGATGATTGCAAGAATCACAATAAAACACAGGAATTTGATGTCCCCACCAAAGTTGTCTTGAAATACACCAATCGCGCAATTCTCTCATCCAAGCATTGTAATTATTTTTCCATTGTGGTGGGAAAAAGTTACTTACATTAGCATTGATTTTTTCAATGGCTTTTGCTGCTACTTCTTTTTTTAAAAACCACTGCTTAGAAATATAAGGCTCTACAACATTTCCACAGCGATAGCAATGTCCCACTTGATTCTTATAATCTTCAATTTTTTCAATAAAGCCTGATTCTTGGAGTTTGGCGATAATTTTTTCGCGTGCTTCTAGTCTTTCTAACCCTTTAAATTCACCAGCAAACTCATTTAAGATTCCATTTTTATCAAAAATAGTAATTTGTTCTAGATGATGTCTTTTCCCGACTTCATAGTCATTTGGATCGTGTGCGGGAGTTACTTTAACAGCACCACTTCCAAACTCCATATCAACATGAGAATCAGCAATAATGGGAATGGATTTATTAAGGAGTGGGAGTATTACTTTTTTGCCAATGAGACTTTTGTAGCGGGAATCTTGTGGATTGACCATAACAGCAGTATCCCCAAAGTAGGTTTCTGGACGCGTTGTAGCCACGATAATATAATCTTTAGAATCTTCTAAAAAATAGCGTAAGTGGTAGAGTTTTCCATTGTTTTCTTTGTATTCAACTTCAATATCTGATAAAGCACCATCGTGTGTGCACCAATTAACAAGGTATTTTCCTTGCACAATAAAGCCTTCATTGTAAAGTTTTACAAAAGCTTCTTTAACAGCATTTTGTAAGCCCTCATCCATAGTAAAGCGGGTTCTGCTCCATGCAGGAGAACTTCCAAGTTTGCGCATTTGTTTTAATATTGCTCCCCCACTTTGTTCTTTCCACTCCCATACTTTTTGTATAAATTTTTCCCTTCCTAATTCCTCTTTTTTGATGCCTTGTGCTAGAAGTTGCTTTTCTACAACATTTTGTGTTGCGATTCCGGCATGATCAAGCCCTGCTTGCCAAAGTGTTTTATACCCATCCATTCGTTTATAGCGGACAATAATATCTATAAGTGTATGATTGAGCGCGTGTCCAATATGAAGACTTCCTGTAACATTTGGGGGTGGTAGCATAATACAAAAGTTTTGATTTTTTTGTATAGTGGCGTTGCCATTGATTTCAAAATAGCCAGATTTTTCACAAAAATCATAATATTGCTCTTCAATTTCTTTGGGGTTGTAGGTGGTATTTGTTTTTTCCTGCATAAAAGCCCTTTTGTTAATGATATAAAGTTGGAATAGTTTTTGCTAATGAAAAATAAATTTTGAATTTTACCAAAAAACTAGAACTTTATAAATGGAATTTGAGTTTTTAGAGTTAAAAAAGTGGTAAAATGATAAAATTAATTTACAAAAGGAGTTTGATATGAAAGGTGAAAAGTTTATTGTTAAATCTCATATTTTAGGATTTGAAGATGTAAATGAAGTGGAGTTTGCTGAGATTGATGATGGAAGTTTGGCATTTTTGTCATTGAAAGGAAGAGATACTGAATTGCTTTTAATTAACCCTTATAAAGTGCGAGAGTATTCTTTTGAAGTTCCTGCAGGTATTCAAGCTTTGTTGGATATGAAAACAGATTCTAAAGTAAAAGTTTTTTGCGTGTTTGTGAGAGAAAAGCAAACTGAAATTCGCATTAATTTCCTAGCGCCAATTATTTTAAACTATGACAATCACACTTTAGCGCAAGTGATTCTAACAGCAAAAGATTACCCAAATTTTGGTGTAGCAGAATCAATTAAAGATTATATTAAAGAATAATTTAGATTGCCTCTCTCTAAGCTTAATGATCAACAAAGGGAAGCATCACTAGCTCCTAGTGGACATAATCTCATCATTGCTTCAGCAGGGACTGGTAAGACCTCTACAATTGTAGGCAGAATCTCTCATCTTTTGGAAAGTGGGATTTTGCCTAATGAAATTTTGCTACTTACTTTTACCAATAAAGCCGCACAAGAGATGCTAAACAGACTGGAATTGAGATTTGATTCTAAAATTGTTAAACAAATTGAAGCGGGTACTTTTCATGCGGTGGCTTATCGTTATTTGAAAAATAAAAATTCAATCATTTTAAAACAACCAAGAGAGCTTAAGGTGCTTTTTAAGAGTCTTTATGATAAAAGAATATTTACACATATCTCTCAAACTCCGCCTTATGGAGCGAATTATTTATATGATATTTTTTCTCTGTTTCAAAATGCAACAATAAGCGATGATTTTTTAACTTGGTTGCACAATAGAAATTCAGAACAAGCGCCTTATGTGGAGATTTATTTGGATGTTTGGGAAGAATTTAAGAATCTTAAAAAAGAATATCATTATGCTGATTACAATGATTTACTGCTTTTTTATAAAGAAGAGGTAGCGCAAGATAAGCTTTGCTTTAAAGAGATTTTAGTTGATGAATACCAAGATACTAATCCATTACAAGATTCAATTTTGCAAACCCTTAACCCCCCATCTATTTTTTGTGTGGGAGATTATGATCAAAGTATTTATGCCTTTAATGGTGCAGATATTAGTATAATTGGGAGTTTTAAAGATCGCTATCCCAATGGAAATATTTATAGTTTAACAAAAAATTATCGCTCAACAGCTCCGATTTTAAATCTTGCTAATCGCGTGATTGAAAAAAACCCTAGAATCTATCCTAAAACTTTGGAAGTTGTTAAAACACAAAATTTTGGAATGCCAACTTTGCTTGTTTATGATGAATTATTTTTACAATATCAAGGTATTGCCAATAAAATTAAACTTTCCAATCGTCCCTATAAGGATGTGGCAGTTATTTTTAGAAATAATTCTAGTGCAGATGGAATTGAAGCGAGTTTAAGGGAAGTTGGGATTCCAACACGCAGAAAAGGTGGTGTTAGTTTTTTTGATTCTAAAGAAGTGGCGTATATTTTAAATCTTTGTTCATTGCTTTATAATCCTAAAGATATGATGTCTTTTATCCATGTTTTAAGTCATGCTAAGGGGATTGGAAATGCTATGGCAAAGGATATTTATGAGGCTTTGTTGATTTTGGGTGAAGGCAATGCTATAAAGGGGCTTTTAAAGCCAAATCAAAATATCAAAGAGCCATATAAAAAAATCACTCAAAATACTCAATTGGGGCTTTTTGATGAATTTTTTGCAATGGGGAATGTTGAGCGATTTAGCTACTTGGAGAGTGATTTTAAGCATAATTCTATTTTAAGCCATCCTAAGCTCACTAAAGAGGGGGCTGAATTTCTCGATTCGCTTTATTTCTTTTTTAATAGTTTTAATATGGGCGATAAACCTGCTTTTTTGATTGGTAAAATCATTCAATTACCTATCTTTAAAAAGGTGGCACAAAAGTTAGCAAAAGAGCGCTCAATAAACAAAGATGGCAGAATCAGTGAAGAAAAATTTCAAGAATCGCTAGAGAGAATTGAAAGAAAAATGTTTTTGTTGAGGGATTTGGCAAGCCATTATCAAGAAATTGGAAGATTTTTAAACGCTATGATGCTTGGTTCTAGCGAAATGAGTGAAGGGGAGGGCGTGAATTTGTTAAGCATTCACGCAAGTAAGGGCTTGGAGTTTAGTGAAGTGTATATTGTTGATTTAATGGAGGGGAGATTTCCTAATAAAAAATTAATGAATCAAAGTGGAAGTTTAGAAGAAGAAAGAAGACTTTTTTATGTAGCAGTAACACGTGCAAAAGAAAACCTATATCTGAGCTATGCCAAAAAAGATGTGATGAGAAATATTTCCTATGAGGGTTCAATTTTCCTTTATGAAGCTGGATTGCTTCATAAAGGTAATTGATTTTAGTTATTTCGCAAAAGGTTAATTACTTTTTTAGAATCATCTTCAATTTCATCAAAAGTTTGAATGATTGCATCAACACTTTCTTTGGTAAGCGGTTTTTTTAATTCTCCTAATGCAATGTTTGTATTTTGGATTAATTTTTCTTTTATATTGTTGAGAGATGATATATCTAGATGGATTGCTTGAATTTTCTCTTGATTATCTAGATGTTTGGAGATGGGGTTAATTTGATCAAAATTACAAGTTTGCTTTTTAAAATTAAAACTCAAATAAAGATTAGATTTATAGACAATATGCTCTAACTTTGAAACACTTAAAATGAATTTGTTAGAAAGATTTTCAAAAACTTCTTTGAGTGTTTTTGTGGTTTGTTCCATATAGTTAAAGATGGAATTAAAATGCATAATATGACTATGTGTTGAGTTTGCAAACTCTGAAACTTGTTTAAAATTGTCTTGAATGCTAGCAATTTCTTGTTGCATAGTTTGCACCACAATAGAAATATCATTGGTAGCTTTATGTGTCTTTTCCGCAAGCTGTCTAACTTCATCAGCTACCACTGCAAACCCCCTTCCATGTTCCCCAGCCCTTGCTGCCTCAATGCTAGCATTGAGTGCCAAAAGATTGGTTTGATTTGCAATATCGCTAATGATTTCAACTACTGAATCAATATCTTTTGATTTTTGAGCAAAACTTTCGATAGTAATAGAGTTATCATTGATAATTGTCGTAAGCTCATCAATGGATTTAGTGATGGAAACAACATCCTCTTGAGAATTTTTTGCCGAAGTTGTGATGCTTGTTATATTTTCATCTACAATACTCATATTTTGTATGTCATTATCTAAATCCAAAGAAATTTTTGTTAAGTTTTCGTTTTGACTGCCTAGGCTCATATCCATTAGAGATTTAGCAAGGAAATTAGAGAGATTTTCTTTGGCATTTTCTTCAATTTTCATTAAGGCTTTATTGATATTTTCAATATTTGCAGCAAACGCATTATTTAATCCTTGCGGAAAGGCTAAGCGATAATATTTGCCTTCTTGCGAACATCGAATGGCGGTAGAAATTTCACGCATAAAGGCTTCAAGATTATCAATGACACTATTAATATTATTAGCAAAAGTGCATAAGTCATTGTCTCCTTTGATATGGATGATTCTTGCTTCAAATTTACCTTGTTGCCAAAGTGCTGATATTTTAATAATTCTTTGGAGAAAATCCAATCTTTTTATTAATTTAAAATAAATAAATATAAGAAGAATAGTTAAGACTCCAAAAGCAATAAGGCTAATAGACAAGCCAACAAAAATAGCTTCTAAAACTAATCCAATAATGCTTAAAAGAATAGAAATAATCAAGAGATTTTTCATCTATATCCCCCTGTTTTTCCTTTGTTTTGCAAATTAATAATGAATTCATCCCAAGTTGTGTTGTTTTCTTTTAGAAAGTCTAAAGTGAATTGAATAGCTTGATTAACCCCTTGTGTTTTTTCTATTTCAAGAAGTTTGCTATAAATTTTACTGATAGTCTCTACGCCTTCTTTGCTTGGGCGTCTTCGCACAGAATAATAGCCTACCACTTCATCTTTTTCATCATAGGAGGGTGTAACATTGGCAAAGACCCAATAGGTTTTTCCTGTTTTGGAGAGATTGCATACAAAAGCAAAAAATTCCTTTTTTTCTTTAAGAAAATCCCATAAAAGTTTGAATGCTGTTTTTGGCATTTGTGGATGACGAACAAGACTATGAGGTTTGTTTAAAAATTCCTCTTCTTTATATCCTCCATAGTGAATAAAATCTTTGTTGCCATAGGTTATTTTACCTTTTAAGTCTGTTTTGGAGGTAATGAGTGTATTATCTTTTAAAAAAAGTTCATTGGTGGGCATATAGATATTCCTTATAAGAATTTTAGTAAAAGCCAAAATTCTATAAAACAAAGAGTTAAAAGATAATTAAAAAATAATTTTTTAATTTATGTAATTTGCTAATGATTTAGGAAGTTTAGCATTTGATTATTTTTATATAGAATTATCTATTTTGATTTATTATTATTTTAAATAAAGCAAGAAACTTTGTGTATAATTCTATATAAAATTTTAGTTTTTGGTAACTCTGATAAAGGAAAAAAATGAGTAAAAATGAAATATTAAAGTCATTTTTAGTTCCAAAAGAAGCATTAAAGTTATATGATTTAGATATTTTTACTTTGGGAAAAATGGCAGGAGCTATCAGAGAAGAGTATTTTGGTAAAAAGACTTTTTTTAATTCCAATCGCCATTTAAATCCGACTAATGAATGTTCAGATATTTGTAAATTCTGTGCTTTTTCGGCACATAGAAAGAATCCAAATTCTTACACTTTAAGCAAAAAAGAAGCGTTAGATCAAGTTCAAATGGCAGTTAATAATGGTGCATTGGAGATTCACATTGTAGGTGCGCACAATCCAAAGTTGGATTTGGAATGGTATTTAGAGCTTTTTAGAACGATCAAAGAGAAATATCCGCAAATTCATATCAAAGCACTTACAGGCGCGGAAGTTAATTTTTTGTCCAAAATTTCTAATAAATCTTATCAAGAAGTCTTGGAGCTTATGGTTGAAAATGGCGTAGATTCAATGCCTGGTGGTGGAGCGGAGATTTTTGATGAAGGAATTAGAGAAAAAATTTGCAAAGGAAAGGTGGATTCAATAAGGTGGCTTGAGATTCATGGGTATTGGCATTCTTTGGGAAAAAAATCTAATGCAACAATGCTTTTTGGGCATATTGAAAGTAGAGAACATCGAATTGATCACTTATTACGTCTTTATCATCAGCAAGAAAAATCTCAAGGTTTTAATGCTTTTATTCCTTTGGTATATCAAAAAGAGAATAATTTTTTGAAAGTTAAAAGCTTTCCTAGTGGGCAAGAGATTTTAAAGACAATCGCCATTAGCCGAATCTTACTTCCTAATATTCCCCATATCAAAGCTTATTGGGCGACTTTAGGTTTAAATCTTGCGTTGGTGGCACAAGAGTTTGGAGCTGATGATATTGATGGAACAATCCAAAAAGAAGCTATACAAAGTGCAGCGGGGAGTAAGAGTGCTAATGGAATTTTAAGAGATGAATTGATTTCGCAAATTAAAGATTCTGGTTTTATTCCAGTTGAACGCGATAGTTTGTATAATGAGATTAAAATTTATTAAGGAGGAAATGATGCAATATTATAGTTATGAGATGTTTAAAGAGGATATAAAAGAATTGATTTTAAAAATTGATTTTAATCCCGATGGAATTGTGGCAATTTCAAGAGGTGGCTTGACAATGGCTCATTTTTTGGGAATCGCATTGGATTTGCGAATGGTATATAGTATTAATGCAGCTTCATTTTTCAATAGAGTGCAACAAGAAGTGAGAATTTCTAATATTCCAGAACTTTATGGAAATCAAAGGGTTTTAATAGTGGATGAAATTATTGATAGTGGCACAAGTATGATAAAGGTTAAAAATATTTTACAAGAAATCAATTCTAATATTGACTTTAAAACAGCATCTATTTTTTATAAACCAACAGCAAGTTTTAAGCCGGATTTTTATTTACGCGAAACAAAAGACTGGGTGGATTTCTTTTGGGAAGTGGATATTGTAAAAGAGATTAGGGAGCGTAATCTCTAAAACATAAGAATCTCTCTATAAAATTATTTTTTTAGGCAAGATTCACACACAACATACAAAAGCATATCGTGTCCTACAAGCTTTGTTTTGTGGGATTGTGCGACTTCAATTTGTAAATTCTCAATTTCTTCATTGCAGAATTCTTCAATTTTTCCACATTCTACACAAATAATATGATCATGGTGCAAACCACTTGCTATCTCATAGCGTTTGCCACTTTTATCTACTTCAATAGAATGCACAAAACCTTCTTTTTCTAAAAATGACAAAATGCGATAGATTGAGGAAATACTAGCGTTTTTGCAGGTTTTTTTGATGGCAATAAAAATATCTTCAGGACTTAAATGTCCCCCATCCTCATAAATTACTTTTAGGATATACTCTCTTTGTTTGGAGTTTTTAAGGTTGTTTTTTTTGATAGAAAGATGCAATCTATCTATAATTGTTTTAAGAGATTCTTTGTATTTTTTCATAATTAATTCCTTTTAAATAGTTTTATTCAGAATTTTAGGGATTATAGCAGAATCATAGCATTAAATCAAAAATAAAATGATATTTGTTTTTATTAATTATTAAGATAATAATGATTATTATTTTATTTTTATATCACAGGAGTGTAAATTTCAAAAAATTAGTTAATTTTTATTTTATAAGGATTTATCATGTCAATTTTGGTTATCGGTGGAGATGAAATTACTTCTATTAGGGCTGTTTTGAGTAATTTTGGTTGCAAAAAAGTTACACATTGGGATGCTAGAAAAGAGAGCATTAATCACAAAGATATTCCTCAAAATACAGATTGTTTGGTAATGCTAACTAATTTTTTAAACCACAATACAATGAAAAAATTTCGCAATGAAGCAAAAAAGAAAGAAATTCCTATTGTTTGCACAAAAAGAAGTGTGAGTTGTCTATATTGTGAATTTATGAAAACTTTTGGAAAAAATTGTTGTAATTGTGAGGGTAAATGTTGATATTTTAAGCCTTTTTTAGTATCATTTTTCCAGCTTAATTTTATTAACTTTTGGGAGAAAGAAATTATGTCTCCAGATTTATTAGAGCCGCTTGGTAGTCTTACGATTTTGATTGTTGAGGATGATGAGATTGCGCTTGATTTATTGAAAATGCCATTGGAGCGTAGGTGTCGTAAAATTCTAACTGCAAGCAATAGAGAAGAAGGCTTAAAGCTGTTTAAAAACAATGTGGTTGATATAGTAATAACAGATATTAACTTAGAAGGTAAAATTGATGGCATTACAATGGTGGAGTCAATGCGAAAAGTTAATTCCACATTTCCGGTTATTTTTATGACTGCTTATAGCGATGAAGAAAAGATTTCTCGAATTGTTGGACTAAATTCTGCTTATTTTATCAAAAAGGTAGTGGATTTAGAAGAGTTATTTGTTTTGTTGCTTTCCATCAACAAACAGCTTTGTAAAGAACAAATGATTGATTTGGGGCAAGGTGTGTTTTATCGCAGAAAAGACAAGTCTATTGTGAAGGGTTATGCAATTTTTGAATTAACTGAAAGGGAATGTCGCATTTTAGAATTGCTTATTAAAGCTGAAAATTTCCCAGTAACTTATGATGAATTCCGCAAAAAAGTTTGGAGAGGTCAGCAAATGACAATGGATTCTTTACGTATGCACATCAATAATTTGCGTAGAAAGACTTATTATGATTTGATTAAAAATCACTCTAGAATGGGCTATAAAATTACAAAAATTCTCTAAAATATAAACAAATAGAGGGCTTTATCTCCTAGGAGTGTGCAAACTTTTCTTAAAAAAATGTATGCTAGAATCTTTTTGAAATATTTATCTTTTGTCTAAAATGGAATTTTAATGAAAATTTTTTTAAGAATCTTTTTTGCTTCATGCATTATCGCTTTTATTGCAATTATTATTTTTGTTTCACAATTCTACTATGAAATTCATAAAGACACTGACAAGATTGTGGAATACAATCCTCCCATTACAACGCAGATTTTTGATAGAAAAGGGCGTTTGATTGCTAATTTATTTGATAAAGAGTTTCGTTTTTATGCAAAATTTGAAGAGATTCCACCGCGCCTTATTGAAGCGCTTTTAGCCATAGAAGATACTTTGTTTTTTGAACACCCTGGGGTTAATTTAGATGCGATTATGCGCGCTATGTTAAAGAATATCAAAAGTGGTGGTTATGTGGAAGGTGGTAGCACTATTACTCAACAGCTTATAAAAAATGTTGCTTTAACAAGGGATAAGACTATTGAGCGCAAACTCAAAGAAGTGTTGTTGGCTTTTCAATTAGAAACAATTTTAAGCAAAGAACAAATTTTAGAGCGTTATTTGAATCACACTTATTTTGGGCATGGATTTTATGGAATCAAAACTGCCTCGCAGGGATATTTTCGTAAAGAAATGGATGAATTGACCCTAAAAGAAATTGCAATTCTTGTATCTTTGCCTAGAGCGCCTAGCTTTTATGATCCTACAAAAAATTATGATTTTTCTTTGGCAAGGGCAAATAATGTTTTGCAAAGAATGGAAGAGTTGGGCTGGATTAGTAAAGAGCAATTAGATAAAGGTATTGCAGAATCTCCAAAAGTGTATGATGATACTTTGACGCAAAATATTTCTCCTTATGTGGTGGATGAAGTGCAACGGCAGCTAAAAGATGTCGCTGATTTAAAAAGTGCTGGTTATAAAATTTATCTTAATATTGATTTGGATTATCAAGAGATTGCCCAAGAATCTTTACTTTTTGGATATGAGCAGATTTTATCTCGCCATAAAAATGATGAGAAAATACAAGAAAAACTCAATGGTGCTTTTGTTGTGCTTGAAAATAAAACAGGCAAGATTCTTGCATTAGTTGGTGGTGTGGATTATCAAAAAAGCCATTTTAATCGAGCAACACAAAGTAAAAGACAAATTGGCAGTAGTGTAAAGCCTTTTTTGTATCTTAGTGCCTTGAATTCGGGACTTGGACAAAACTATAGGATTCCAGATATTACAAGAACTTACGAATACAGAAATGGTGGTGTGGGCAAAAAATGGCAACCTAAGAATTATACGCCTAATATTAATGGTTATGTAACCTTAAAAGAAGCTTTGCGGAAATCATTAAATCTTGCAACCATTAACTTAGTGGAGGAAGTTGGGTTTGATAAGATTTATGGGGAAATTTTAAATTATGGATTTAGTAATGTCCCAAAAGACTTGACAATTTCACTTGGAAGTTTTGGTTCATCGCCTTTGGAGATGGCAAAAAATTTTATGGTATTTTCTAATTATGGTCGAGTGATTGATCCTAGATTAATAGATAGAATAATCGACAATCAAGGAAATACCACCTATTTTCAAGAGGAAATAACTGATTTAAACACTCCACAACAAAGTTTTTTGGTGGTGGATATGTTAAGAGATGCTGTGAGAAATGGGACAGGGAGACGAGCTAAGGTTAATGGAATTGAGCTTGCAGGTAAAACAGGAACAACAAATGAGAATGTTGATGCGTGGTTTTGTGGATTTTCACCTAGCATCGAAGCAGTGGTTTGGTATGGTAAAGATGACAATACTGCAATGGGAGCTGGAGAAACAGGGGGGATTGCACCTGCATCAACCTTTGCATATTTCTTTGAGCGGATTTTGACAATTGATCCTGGATTGGAACGAGAATTTAAAATACCAGAGGGTGTGAGAAGTCAAGTGATAGAGGGTGAAATGATTTATTATACCGATAAATCACCTTTGCGATACAATCCAAATAAAAATCAAAATGGGATTATTTTTTAATGAAGATTTTTTTAAGAAGATTTTATCCTTACATTAGGGAATATAAACTTTATTTTTTTTATGCTATTGTAGGGACAATTATGGTGGCAACTGCAAGTAGTGCTAGTGCATACCTAGTTAAGCCTGTTTTAGATGATATCTTTATTAAAAAAGATATTACTATGTTGCAGATTCTGCCCTTTTTTGTAGTTTTAGCTTATTTTGCTAAGGGACTTGGCGCTTATATACAAACCTATTATATGAGTTTTGTAGGTCAAGACATTGTTAGGCGGTTAAAAGAGATTTTATTAAGTAAAATGCTAACTTTTGAAATGGAATTTTTTAATCGCTATCGCAATGGAGAGTTAATCTCTAGAATCACTGGCGATATTGGAGCGGTGCAGGGTGCGGTGTCAAATTACTTTATTGAAGGCATTAGAGAGAGCTTGACTATATTGGGGCTTGTTGGGGTGGTGATTTATCAAAGTCCTGAATTGGCTTTTTATGGGCTCGTAGTTATGCCTTTAGCGCTTTATCCTATCGCGCTTATTGCAAGAAAAATGCGCTATACTTCTACAAAAATGCAACAAAAAAATGCTGATTTGTCTGCAAAATTAATAGAAATTTTTAATAATATTGAGCTTATTAAAGCAAGTTCGGGAGAAACCATAGAAAAAGAAGAATTTTCAAAACACAATAAGGAGCTTTTTAACCTTTCCATGAAAACGGTGCGTGTTTCAGAATTAACTTCGCCATTAATGGAAACTTTAGGGGCAATCGCAATTGCTGTGGTGATTTTTATTGGGGGGCATAAGGTTATTAATAATGAGATTTCCACAGGGGCGTTTTTCTCTTTTGTAACAGCACTTTTTATGCTTTATACTCCCTTTAAGCGCGTAAGTGGTCTTTATGCTAAAATCCAAGTAGCTTTTGCTGCAGGAGATAGAATCTTTGAAATGCTGGATAGAAAAGCCAAAATCAAAGATGGAAGTAAGATATTACAAGATGGAGTAAAAGAGATTATCTTTAAAGATGTGGATTTATTTTATGGAGAAAAACAAGCTTTAAGTAAAATTAATCTTACAATTCACAAGGGTGAGAGTATTGCTTTAGTGGGAAGTAGCGGAGGGGGTAAAAGTTCGCTTGTTAATTTGCTACTGCGTTTATATGAACCAAATAAAGGAAGTGTAAATATTAATGGCTGTAATATTCAAGATTTTACTCAAGCAAGTTTAAGATCAAAGGTGGCAATTGTTACACAGAGAATTTTTATTTTTAATGATAGCATTGCAAAAAATATTGCTTATGGAAGTGCCATAGATGAGACAAGGGTAAAAGAAGCTCTACATAGAGCTAGAATTTTGGATTATGTAGAATCGCTCCCTAATGGAATCCATACGATTTTAGAAGAGTTTGGGGCAAATCTAAGTGGAGGACAGCGACAGAGGATTGCTATTGCAAGGGCACTTTATAAGAACCCAGAGATTTTAATTTTGGATGAAGCCACAAGTGCGCTAGATAATAAAACCGAGGAGGAATTTAGAGATGCGCTTAGTGAGATTATTAAAGATAGAATCGTAATCATCATTGCTCACAGATTCTCTACAGTTTCTTTGGCTGATACGATTTATTTCTTTCAAAGTGGGAGAATTATTGCACATGGTTCGCAAGAAAAATTATTAAAAGAATGTGAATCTTTTAGGGAATATTACAAAAATCAGTAATTTTCTTATTTTAAATTATGTTATAATTAAACAAAATTTTAAGTAAGGCGCTAAAATGTCAAATCTATCAAATGTTGATCAAATAACCAATCTCCATAGAAATAACGAATTACAGCTTCTTTGTTTTAGGCTAGAAAAAGATAAAGATTTATACGCAGTGAATGTTTTTAAGATTCGTGAAGTGGTGAAATACCGAGGTGAAATTACGATTGTTTCTCACGGGGGGAGTTCGTTGGTAGAGGGGTTGATTACGATTAGAGAATTAACTATTCCGTTGATTGATTTGAAAAAATGGTTTTATTATGATTCAAGAGATAAAACAAAAAACCTTGAGCCTTATGGAATTAAACGAGAAGAGGGCGATGATGAAGTCATCATGATTTGTGAATTTTCTAAATGGACGGTGGGTGTTAGAATCTATGAAGCCGATCGGATTTTGAATAAAAAATGGACAGAGATAGAGCAAAGTGCAGGCATTGGGAATTCCGGATTAAATAGCAAATTAGTAAGCCGAACACGCTATTTTGATGGACGCTTGGTGCAAGTGGTGGATATTGAAAAAATGCTAGTTGATGTATTCCCATGGATTGAAGATGAGAAGAATGATGAGATTGATAAAATCAAACAAATCGTAACAAGTAATGAAGTTTTATTAGCAGATGATTCTCCAAGTGTTATTAAAACAATGCAAAATATTCTTAATAAACTTGGTGTGAATTATAAAACTTTCCCTAATGGACAGAGATTGTTAGATTATATTTTTGCTAAAGATACAGATATTTCCAAAATAGGAATTGTGATTACTGACCTAGAGATGCCAGAGGCAAGTGGATTTGAGGTTATTAAACAGGTAAAAAATAATCCACTAACAGCCAATATTCCTGTTGTTGTTAATTCTTCGATGAGTGGGAGTAGCAATGAAGATATGGCGCGTTCTTTAAAAGCTGATGAATTTATCTCCAAATCTAATCCAGTAGAAGTGGAAGATGCCTTAAGACGCTTTATGATTAAATAATCTTTCTTATTCCAAAAGGGCTTTTAGCCCCCATAAATACGAAATATACAAATATATATATTGACTTAAATCAAATCTTTTATCCTCCTTAAGTGCTATAATTCTTTTGCATTAAAAATGCTAAGCAAATTAAGGAGGCATATATGGCGCAAACAAGACGCGAGTTTTTGAAGACAGCAGCGGCTGTTAGTGCAGCAAGTGTTGCAGGTATTGCAGTTCCAGCACCTCAAGCTTTGATAGCAAAAGAAGTTGAAGGTGGTTGGAAATGGGATAAGGCAGTTTGTCGATTTTGTGGAACAGGCTGTGGAATTATGGTTGCTACTAAAGATGAGCAAATCGTAGCTATCAAAGGCGATCCAGCAGCACCCGTAAATCGAGGTTTGAATTGTATTAAAGGTTATTTTAATGCCAAAATTATGTATGGGCAAGATAGATTAACTCAACCTCTTTTGCGTGTCAATGCACAAGGTGAATTTGATAAAAATGGTCGATTCCAACCAGTGAGTTGGCAAAGAGCTTTTGATGTTATGGAACAAAAGTTCAAAGAAGCTTATAATGAGCTAGGTCCAACAGGAATTGGTGTTTTTGGTTCTGGGCAATACACGATTCAAGAAGGCTATGCGGCAGTAAAACTCATCAAGGGTGGCTTTAGAAGTAATAATATTGATCCTAATGCTCGACATTGTATGGCAAGTGCGGTTGTGGGATTTATGGAAACTTTTGGAATTGATGAACCAGCTGGTTGCTATGATGACATTGAATTAACAGATACTATTGTAACTTGGGGTGCAAATATGTCTGAAATGCATCCGATTCTTTGGGCTAGAGTTACTGATAGGAAACTATCTTCGCCTAATAAGGTGCGCATTGTTAATCTTACTCCTTATTCTAATCGCACTTCAGATTTGGCAGATACAGAGATTGTTTTTACTCCACATACGGATTTGGCTATTTGGAATTATATTGCAAGAGAGATTGTTTATAATCACCCAGAATCAATTGATTGGAACTTTGTGAAAAAGAATTGTATTTTCACAACAGGTTTTGTTGATATTGGTTATGGTATGAGAACAGATATTAAACACGCCAAATACGATTCAAAAGAGCTTGATATAGCAGCAAAAGAGAAATCTAAAGTTTTAAGTGAGAATGAAGGAGTTACTTTACGCTATTTGGGTATGAAAGCAGGTGAAGTAATGGAAAATAAACACGCTGCTAGTGCTGGGAATCACTGGGAAATTTCCTTTGAAGATTTTAAAACAGCCCTAGAACCTTATACGCTTGATTTTGTTGCTAAAATTGCAAAAGGTGATTCAAAAGAAAGTTTAGAATCTTTTAAAGAAAAATTAAAAACACTAGCAAGTTATTATGTAGATAAAAATAGAAAAATCGTTAGCTTTTGGACTATGGGTATGAATCAACACACAAGAGGAACTTGGGTGAATGAGCAAAGCTATATGGTTCATATGTTGCTAGGAAAACAAGCTAAACCCGGAAGTGGTGCATTCTCTCTCACAGGACAACCTAGTGCTTGTGGAACAGCAAGAGAGGTGGGGACATTCTCACATAGATTACCAGCAGATATGGTAGTAGGAAATAAAAAACACAGAGAGATTACAGAGAAAATTTGGAAACTTCCAAGTGGAACTATCAATCCTCAAATTGGGGCGCATTTTATGCAAATTATGCGCAATTTAGAAGATGGTAAGATTAAATGGGCTTGGGTGCAAGTTAATAATCCTTGGCAAAATACTGCTAATGCAAATCATTGGATTAAAGCAGCTAGAGAAATGGATAATTTCATTGTGGTTTCAGATGCTTATCCGGGAATTAGTGCAAAAGTAGCAGACTTAATTTTGCCAGTTGCAATGATTTATGAAAAATGGGGTGCGTATGGAAATGCTGAACGCCGCACACAACATTGGAAACAACAAGTCTTGCCACAAGGAAATGCAATGAGCGATACTTGGCAGATGATGGAATTCTCAAAACGATTCACTCTAAAAGAAGTATGGGGTGAAAAGAAAATCAATGATAAACTTACATTGCCAAATGTGCTAGAAGAAGCTAAAGCAATGGGATATAGTGAAGATACAACACTTTATGAAGTGCTTTATGCTAACAAAGAAGCAAAAAGCTATAAAACCGATGATAAAATATTGGAAAATGAATTAAACTCTGAAGTATTTGGTGATAAAAGACAAGTAATTGGTAGTGATAGCAAAGTTTTTGAAGGTTATGGATTTTTTGTGCAAAAATATCTTTGGGAGGAATATCGTAAATTTGGTATCGGACATGGACATGATTTAGCGGATTTTGATACTTATCATAGAGTTAGAGGTTTAAGATGGCCTGTAGTAGATGGTAAAGAAACACAATGGAGATTTAATAGCAAATATGACTATTATGCAAGAAAAGCAAATAATGGAGAGTTTGCTTTCTATGGAGCTTTTGCAAAAGAATTGCCAAGGGGAGATTTGAAATCACCCAAAACAAGTGAAAAATATTCACTCAAAAACAAAGCAAAAATCTTTTTCCGCCCTTATATGGATCCACCAGAGATGCCAAATGCAGAATATCCATTTTGGCTAAGCACTGGTCGTGTGTTAGAACATTGGCATAGTGGAACAATGACGATGAGAGTGCCAGAACTTTATCGTGCAGTTCCAGAAGCATTGTGCTATATGAATCCAGAAGATGGAGAGAAACTAGGTATTCAGCAAAATGATGCAGTTTGGGTTGAATCAAGACGAGGAAAAGTCAAGGCAAGAGTGGATATGAGAGGTAGAAATCGACCTCCAATAGGCTTAGTGTATGTGCCTTGGTTTGATGAAAAGGTGTATATTAATAAAGTTTGTCTTGATGCGACTTGCCCAATTTCTAAGCAAACTGATTTTAAAAAGTGTGCAGTGAAAATTTATAAGGCATAAAATCTATGGAGAACAAAAATCCAAGAAGAATTTTCTTTATTCAAGCAGCACAAGCAGTCGCAATGACAATGGTGGGTGGATTAGTTTGGAGTGCTTTTTTAAAGGAAAGCAAAGCTAATCCTCTTATTTTACGACCACCGGGTGCTTTAGAAGAAAAAGAATTTTTAAAGCATTGTGTTAAATGTGGGCTTTGTGTTGAAGCTTGTCCTTTTGATACCCTAAAGCTTGCAAGCGCAGGAAGTGGGAAGCCCATTGGAACGCCTTATTTCATTCCACGAGAGATTCCTTGTGAGATGTGTCCTGATATTCCTTGTGTAGCTATTTGTCCTACAAAAGCCTTGGAGCCGAAGTTGGTGCAGAGTGATGGAATATGGGAGATTAATAAAGCAAAAATGGGTGTGGCTATTGTGGATAAAGAGCATTGTGTGGCTTATTGGGGGATTCAATGTGATGCGTGTTACCGCGCTTGTCCTTTGATAGGCGAGGCGATTAAATTAGAGCTAAAACGAAATGAGCGAACTGGAAAGCATTCTTACTTGCTGCCTGTTGTTGAAAGTGAGGTTTGCACTGGTTGTGGTAAATGTGAAAAAGCCTGTGTAACACAAGATGCAGCCATTATTGTAATGCCTAGGGAAATTGCTTTGGGAGCAGTAGGCACAAATTACATTAAAGGCTGGGAAAGGCAAGATGAAAAGAGATTGGAAAATGCGACATTGCACCATTTAAAAAAAGATAAAGAGAATTTGCAAGAAGTGCAAGATTACCTTAATAGTGGGGAGCTATGATGAAAAAGTATCGTTTTTTGGTCTTAAGACGCATTGCTCAAATTGGCTTATTGTGTTTATATGTTTTGGGTAATTATGCAGGGATTAAGATTTTGCAGGGCAATCTTAGTGGCTCTTTGCTTTTTGAGATGATTCCATTGAGTGATCCTTTTGCTATTTTGCAACTTTTATTTAGTGGAGCGATAGTTGGAATCAATGCTTTAGTGGGTGGATTAATTATTCTTGTCTTTTATGGTTTGATTGTTGGGAGAGCTTTTTGTTCTTATATTTGCCCTATGAATCTAGTTACGGATTTGGCAAATTATTTGCGCAGAGTTTTAAATATCAGCTATGCACCGCTTTATTTAAGCAGAAGAATACGCTATGTTGTTTTGTTTTTGACTTTGATTCTCTCAAGCTTATTTGGAATGGCAGCTTTTGAAGCTATTAGTCCTATTGGAATGATTCATCGTGGAATTGTTTTTGGTATGGGCTTTGGAGCTTTTGCAGTGCTTTTAGTGTTTTTGTTGGATTTATTTGTTGTATCTCATGGATTTTGTGGTCATTTGTGTCCGCTTGGAGCTTTTTACTCGCTAGTAAGTAAATTTGCTTTTTTGAAGGTGAAATATGATTTGGATTCTTGCACACATTGTATGGAATGCAAAAAGATTTGTCCAGAAAAGCAAGTGCTTGGATTGATTGGAAAAGAGAGTGGAAAGGTTATAGGTGGAGAATGCACTCGATGTGGAAGGTGTATTGAAGTTTGTGGGGATAATGCCCTTAGATTTAATCTTTTAGATTTTGCAAAAAAGGAAATAAGATGAATTTTAAAACAATAATGATTGTGGGAGTAAGCGCACTCTCCTTAGCTTTTATTGGTTGCAAAAGTATGCAGGGTTATTCTGCTGAAGAAATAGGTTTGAGAAAAACGACACTTTTTAATGAGGAAGCACAAATTCAAGCTTATGATTATGAAGGTAAGGTAGCAGGTGAATCAGAACTAATTGAGCGTGCTTTTGAAAATGCCCCTCCTATGATTTCACACAATCTTGATGGAATGTTGCCTATTACAAAAGACAATAATTCTTGCACGGGTTGCCATTTGCCCGAGATTGCAGAAGCAGTAGGAGCAACAGCTATGCCTAAATCTCATTTCTATGATTTAAGAAATAATAAAGACTTGCATGGGGAAATGGATGAGAATCGCTTTAATTGTGTGATTTGCCACACAACACAAGTAAATGCAGCACCTTTAGTTGAAAATAACTTTAAGGCTGATTTTCGTCAAGAAAATAGTAATACAAAATCTAATTTGCTTGATGTTTTAAATGAAGGTGTGAAGTGAGAGAAAATCGTAGAGATTTTTTTAGCTTTTTATTAAAAGGTGGGAAGAAAAAGGAAAGTGATTTTTGGCTTCCACTCCCCCCTTATAATCAAGATAAATCTCTTTTTGAGAAAATGTGCAAAGATTGTAAAAAGCCTTGTGTAGAAGCGTGTGAAACAATTTGTCAAAAAGGGATTATAAAGGTGTGTGATGAAATTCCTTATGTGGATTTTAGCTTGGAGGGGTGCAAGCTTTGTGGTGAGTGCGCAAAGGCTTGTCCTAATGAAGTTTTAAAAGAAGAGAGTGAGAGTCATTGGAATTTTGAAGTATGTATTGATGAACTTCAATGTTTAGGTTATCATAAAACGATGTGTTATACTTGCAAAGAAGTTTGTCAAAGTGTGCTTGGGAGCCAAAAAGCCATTGATTTTATAGGAATGTTTTATCCTGTAATTAATAAAAATTGCATTGGTTGTGGGTTTTGTCTTGGTGTATGTCCAACTAAAGCTATTACTCTAAAGGAAAGAAAATGCTAAAAATAATTTTTTTATTCTTGTGGTTTTTGGGGAGTGCTTTTGCGGTAAATCCCTTTTATCAATTAAGTTTAAAAAACAATATTATTGATATGAATTATATAGATAATAGACTTTTTGTGGCAACAGATTTTGGTGAAGTGGTGGAGATTAACTTTGATTCTAAGTTCCAAAATATTTCCCAAAAAACTCTTATAGAGCTACCCCATATTAGTAATTTTTTTGGCGATTCTTATCCACCTAAGGTGTTTTCTGTGGATTTTTTTGATCAGCGATTCTTGATTGATAGCGAGGGGAGTGATGGAAAAAAGAATCTTTTTATTTTTGAAGAAAAACTGGAAAAACTACCTTTAGTCTTAAATGTCAAAAAAGCAGCTTTTGTAGATAAAGATAGGATTTTTTTAGGATTAATGAGTAATGAGATTGTATTGTATGACTTAAAAGATAAAAAAGTGATTTATCAAAAACAGCTTTCAGAAGCGACTTTTTCGGATTTTATTTTAAGTAAAGACAGGACAAAGTTTCTTGTTTCTTGTGAATCTGGAATCTTGTATTATGGGGAAGTTTTAAGCGGAGAAGTTTTGGAAGAATTAAGCGGAATAAATAAAGATAATGTTTATGAAGCCAAGATGGCTTCTACTTCAAATGGACTAGTTGTGATTACAGCAGGACAAGACAGAAAAGCAGGGGTGTATTTAAAGAATTCGCAAAGCTATGCTAAGGAAGCGGAGTTTTTGGTGTATAGTGTAGGGCTAAGTGCGAGTGGAGAGTTTGGGGCTTATATGAAAAATGAGATGAGCGATATTGTTGTTTTTAAGATTTCAAGCAAAGAAGAGGTCGCTATTTTGCAGGGGCATAATAGCTTATTAAATAGTATTATTTTTGTGGATGACAAAAGAATTATAAGTGCTGAAGATGAAAAGAATATTTTGTTTTGGAAATTGCCTTAAAGGAAAAGTATGCAAAATGAGAAAATAGAAGATTTTAATGTTTCAAGTTTGGTGGTGATGTGTAAGGGGGGAGATATTCAAAGGCTTTGGGGGGAGATTGAAGAGATTCCACAGACACAATGTCATTACAAAGATGAGAGTGGTAAGATTGTCGTTACTATTGAATCAAGTAGTGTTGATGAAGAAATACGAACATTAAAAAAGATTGAAGGCTTAAAAGGTGTAATATCTACACAAATGATTTATGCTTATCATAATTTTGAATTAGAAGTTTTGCAAGAGAATATTCAAAGGCAAGAAGTGGTGCCTGAAATCCTTAAAAATGATAAGCTAAAAGCTGAAGAAATAGGATATAGCGGGGATGTTCAAGATAAGATTGATAGCATTTTAAATCCAAAAAATAAATAAGATTGCACTATTTGCAGTCTTAAATTATCTGTATTCTAAAATAATCAAAGCTAATTTTTTGTGTTTTTGTTTTCTGTGTTTTTGTGGAGATTGAGAAAAAATAGAATATTGGCAAAACTTTAGTGTTTAAAAAAGTTAAACAGATAGATTCTTGTTCTTATTTTTAAGAAAAGTTTGATAATATAAAAGGATATTTTTTAGAAGGAATGTAAATGTTTCATTTGGATGTAGCGCACCCATATTTTGGTGTTTTTGTAATTTTTATTTTTACTTTTGCTCTTTTTTTGACTATGACATTTCTTTCTCGTTTTATAGGAAGAAAAATGGCAAGCAAAAATACACAAAAACTGAAATTAGCCCCTTATGAATGTGGATTGGCTCCTACTAAGCAGCCTAACCGAATCTCATCGCAATTTTATTTAATGGCGTTATTGTTTATTTTGTTTGATATTGAGATTATTTTTATGTTTCCTTGGGCAGTAGATTTTAAAATTTTGGGTATTTTTGGTTTTGTTGAGATGATTTTGTTTCTTTTGTTATTAGTTGTAGGATTTGTTTATGCATGGAGAAAAGGAGCATTGCAATGGCAGAGCATGAAGTAGATTATTTAAGACATAAGGGGCTTCCTATTGCGCTAAGCAGTGTGGATAAGTTAGTTAATTGGGGTAGAAGTAATTCGTTGTGGGCTATGACTTATGGGCTTGCGTGTTGTGCTATTGAGATGATGGCAACGGGGGCTAGTCGGTATGATTTTGATAGATTTGGGACGATTTTTAGAGCTTCTCCAAGACAAAGCGATGTGATGATTATTGCAGGAACGGTCACCAAAAAACACGCACAATTTGTAAGGCGACTTTATGATCAAATGCCTGAACCTAAGTGGGTAATTTCTATGGGAAGTTGCGCTAATACGGGTGGAATGTTTAACACTTATGCCACTGTGCAAGGGGTAGATAGAATCATTCCTGTGGATATTTATTTGCCTGGTTGCTCACCGCGACCTGAAACACTGCAATATGCCCTTATGGTATTGCAACAAAAAATCCGCAAACAAAAAGCCAATCATAAAAAAATGCCAAAGCGGCTAATTTAGGGAATTAAAATGAGAGAATATAAGCCAAAAACTAATGCGCAAAAACAGGTTTATTACAAAGATCGTTTTTATATTTCACCGCAGATTCCTAAAGAAAATATCACTGATGAATCGGTGCTAAAAGAGCTAAAAGCTCTGGAGGAAGTTTGCAGGGTTGCTGAAGCTTATGTAATGCGTGGAACTCCAATTATTTGGGTGGAAGCGGAGATGATTTATGAATGTTTGGAAAAATTAAAAGCTTTGGGTTATGAAGTTTTAAGTGAAATGAGTGCTATGGATTATTTGGAGCAAAAGGGAGGATTTGAGATTTTTTATCAATTGCTTAATATAAGAGAAAAGAGGCGATTGCGCGTGAAAATATTCTTAAAAAAAGGCGAAAAAATCCAATCTGTTAGTGGGCTTTTTAAAAGTGCTAATTGGAGCGAGAGAGAAATGTATGATATGTTTGGAATCTTACCCCAAAATCATCCTTATCCAAAACGAATTTTAATGCCAGATGATTGGGTGGGTCATCCGCTTTTAAAAAGTTATCCTTTACAAGGTGATGAAAACGCCCAATGGTATGAAGTGGATACGATTTTTGGTGAAGAATATCGTGAGGTTATTGGCAGGGAACAAAGAGATTCAGCTAGAATTGATCGCTACGATACGACAAGATTCTCACGACTTGGTTATGAAGTTGGCTATGGGGAAGAGATTGATAGAAATAAAGAGAGAGAAAAGCCTATTTGCTACCAAGAAGAAGATGGAGTGCTTTTTGTATCCAAACTCGATCCTAAAAATTCCAAACAATTAGAAAAAAGGAAATAAAATGCAACAACCAAATAAGCTAATGCCTTTTTATGAAAATGTTGCTTTTGATAGAATTAGCGATAATGCGATGGTGTTAAATTTTGGTCCTCAGCATCCAAGTTCGCACGGACAATTGCGGTTAATTTTGGAATTAGAGGGTGAGAAAGTTATTAAAGCAACTCCAGAAGTTGGTTATTTACATCGCGGAATGGAAAAAATGGCAGAAAATATGATTTATAATGAATTTTTGCCAACAACAGATAGAATGGATTATATTGCTGCAAGTTCAAATAATTATGCTTTTGCTTTGAGTGTTGAGAAGTTACTTGGAGTAAGTGTTCCTCGCAGGGCGCAAGTGATTAGAACAATGCTTTTGGAGCTTAATCGAATCATTTCTCATTTATTCTGGCTTGCCACGCACGCCCTTGATGTTGGAGCGATGAGTATTTTTCTTTATTGTTTTAGAGAGAGAGAATTTGGAATTGACTTGATTGAGGATTATTGTGGGGCTAGATTGACACATTCAAGTATTAGAATTGGGGGGGTTCCATTAGATTTGCCGCTAGATTGGTGTGATAAGCTTAAGGTATATTTGGATTCTTTGCCAAAACAAATTGCTTTGTATGAGGGGATTTTGAGTGAGAATCGTATTTGGAGGATGCGTTTAGAAAATGTGGGCGTTGTTAGTCCTGAAATGGCAAAGAGTTGGGGTCTTAGTGGAGTTATGCTGCGTGGTAGTGGAATAGAGTGGGATATACGAAAAGAAGAACCCTATGAGCTTTATAATGAATTGGAATTTGATATTCCAGTGAGTTATAGTAATGATAGCTATGGGCGTTATTTGCTTTATATGGAAGAAATGAGACAAAGCATTAGAATCTTGTATCAGTTGATTGAAAAATATAAAGAGACAGATTCTTTATTAATGTGTGAAGATGCGCGTTATTTTTCTGCACCAAAAGAGCAAATTATGACACAAAACTATTCATTAATGCAACATTTTGTTTTGGTAACACAAGGTATGCGTCCCCCTGTTGGTGAAGTATATGTGCCAACAGAATCGCCTAAAGGAGAGCTTGGATTTTTTATTAGATCTGAGGGAGAACCTTATCCTTATAGGGTAAAAATGCGAACTCCTAGCTTTTTTCATACTGGAGTTTTACAGGATTTATTGCCTGGACATTATTTGGCAGATGTGGTAACAATTATTGGTAATACAAATATTGTTTTTGGAGAGATTGACCGATGAAGCGTTTTGATTTAAGGCATTTAAAGAATGATTTTGGGGGGCGTTTGGAAGAGATCTTGAAAACACAGCTAGAAATGGGGGAAGTAGGGATTTTTTTGTTTGAAGTCTTGGAATTTGAAAATGTGCAAAAAAGTGCGGATATTGTAGCAAAAAGTGGAAATGAATTGTTAAATTCCTTGCGTTTTAATGAAGTGGATTGGACAATTGTAGTAAAGAGGGTTTGTTAATGTTAAGAGAGTTTTTTGAGATTTATTGCCAAAATGGCGGAGAAATTACTCCCCTTAGTCAATATTTAAAAGAAGAGCAAAAAGGTGCAGCGGTTTTGCTAGGTGGATTTATTTTGGATTTTTTAGACAAAATTCCAACTTTGGCAACACAAAAGAATGTTTTTTTATTAAGCCCTTTAAATTTTAATCCAAACTTCAATATAAAGCAGTTTTTATACGAAGTGGGTTGTGAAGAATCAGTTTTAGCTCTTTTAGCAGAATTCTTATTGCAAGATGAAGTGATCAAAAATCAAAGCTTTATTAAAGAGCTTGATATTGGATATTTGGCTTCAGAAATTAATTTGGCAGAAGAAGAAATTTTTGAGATTCAAAAAAGCTTTGGAGATAATTTGAAAAATACTTTAATTATCGGAAAAGATGTTGTTACTCATAAAAATGCTAAAAATATTGCAAAGATACTTGCATTATTTTCACAAAGTAAATCTTTAGAAGTAGTTTTTTTAGAAGAAGAGAAGGTATCTGTTTTGCCTCATTATGAAGAAATTTCTAAAATAGGAGAAGTTGGGAGTTTTGATGGTTTAGTCGCGTATTTACACTATGAACATTTAATAAAAACTCCCATACTAAAAGCTTCAAAACAATTTGGGTTAGTTGGAAAAGTAGGAAATGGGGAGAAAATCAAAGTAATTTTTGATAGTTTAGAGGCGTTAGAAGTGGAGTTTTGTGAAAATAAAGAGATTAAAGGAATGGTTGGGATTTTGTCATTACCTAAAAAAGAGAATTTTTGTTTTTGCTATCAAAAAATTAAGCTAGATAAGGTTATGTAATTATGGAAATGATTCAAATTAAAATAGACAATCGTGAAATACTTTGCAAAGAGGGCGAGACTATTTTAAATGTGGCACGCGCTAATGATATTTTTATACCTGCGATCTGCTACCTCTCTTGCTGTTCTCCAACTCTAGCTTGCAAAATGTGTATGGTAGAGGCTGATGGTAAGCGAGTGTATGCTTGTAATGCTAAGGTAAAAGAGGGTATGGAAGTGGTCGTAAATACTCCTGAGATAGAAGAGGAGAGAATTGCGATTATGCAAACCTATGATGTCAATCATCCTTTGCAATGTGGTGTGTGTGATAAGAGTGGGGAGTGTGAATTGCAAAATTACACACATTATGTTGGAATAAGAGAGCAAAAATACGCACTCAAAGATGATTATAAAGCTTTTAATCATTGGGGGCAAACAGTTTATGATCCAAATTTATGTATTGTGTGTGAGCGATGTGTAACATTGTGTAAAGATAAAATAGGCAAAGCTTATATTAAAACCATCAAAAGAGATGGGGAAATGCCTGATAAAGAATACAAAGAAACAATGCCAAAAGATGCTTTTGGAGTTTGGAATAAAGCAAAAAAATCACTCATAGGACCAAGTGGCAGTGGAGATTGTCAGGATTGTGGAGAATGTGCGAGTGTGTGTCCTGTAGGAGCTTTGGGGATTGGGCATTTTCAATATCAATCTAATGCATGGGAGCTAGAAAAGATTCCTAGCACTTGTGTGTATTGTGGAAATGGCTGTCCTTTGACTTATGAAGTCAAGCAAGAGAGCATAAGTGGAGAAAAAAGAAAAATCTATCGTGTTACAAGTGATTGGAACTTTGCAACTCTCTGTCCGGCAGGACGCTTGGCTTTTGAAACTAATCATCAAGAGATTCCTTATGAGACTTTAAAAAACAAAGACGCCTTTAATGCAACCATCGTGGCTTTTAAAGAATCAAAAACCATTCGATTTTTGGGGAATGTTACTAATGAAGAAGCTTTGATTTTGCAAACTTTAAAGCAGAGGTATAATTACCGCTTGGTGTGCGATGAAGTGTTTGCCTTTCAAGAGTTTTTGGCAGAATTTGCTAGTGGCAGTGGAAGTTTGGGCAAAGCCACGCAAAAGGAAATAACTCAAAGCACCTTTGTAATGTGTTTTGGTGGAGCAATGAGCTATGATATGCCAGTGGTAACACATAGCATTAATAATGCTATGAAGCAAAACAAAGGTGCTACTTTGGCATATTTTCATACGATGAGAGATTGTGTGGCAAGTGGGTTTGTTAAACCTGCAAATTTGGTAGAAGCATTTTATAAGCCTCAAAGTGAGGAAGCATTTGCGCTCTTGTTAGCTAGTATTTGTATCCCAGAGATTCCACATTCTCTAAAAGATCAAATCCAAAAATATGAGAAGAAAATCTTTAAAGAAATTATTCAAAGTAATGAAAAATCAGAAACAGCAGAGGAAATTAAAGAAAATAAAGAAATTCTAAGTAGCGAATTGGTGGAATATTGTCTTTTAGAAGAAGCTAATTGTGCTTTTAAAAAGGATAATCTAGAGTTTGATATTGAGGCTTTAAGGAAAATGGCTTTGAGTGCTGAAAATCCGATTTTGATTGTTGGGCTTGATGTGTATCGTGCAAAAAATGCTAAAAATATTGCTCGCATTTTAGCTTTGATTGAAAAATATTCAAAGTTTAAAATTATGCTTTTGCCACCTAGTCCTAATGCACTAGGAATCTCTTTGATTTGTGAGTTAAGCCAAGAAAAAGAAGGCTATACAATAGGCTATAACACAAAAGGAGATTTTAGAATCGGCACAGAAAGTGATAATGTGCTTATTATGCCTTATTTACAAGAACAAGAAGGAACTTTTGTTAATGTAGATAAGCGAGTTGTTCCGCTCTCTAATGCAATTCCCTACAAGGGTTATGAGCTTAATGACATTGCAAAAGAGCTTGGTTTGGACTTGGAGCATACCATTGACTACACGCAAGAATTGCCTATGCAAAAGGGCTTTAGATGTGTGGAGTATGATAGTTTAAAATATGGCTTTTTAAATGATGGGACAGAGATACGCGGTTATTTGCTTAACCCCTTAATTGAAGAAAAAGAGATTAAAGTAGAAGAAGTGCGACTAGATCTGCTAGAATCCTATAATCTCTATGCAAGAGATGCTATGGCGCATTTTTCTAGAGAAACGCTTCAATCACAGCTTTTGTATTCTAAAAATGGATTACAGGTTTCAGAGGCTTTGGCAAAGAGCTTGGGAGTAGAATCAGGCAATCTTGTAGAAGTGATTTTTGATGATTCTAAGGTATTAGCAGTGGAAGTTGTTGTTGATAAAGAAATGGAAGGCGGAATTGCAGCGCTTGGAGTGTGTGGCTTGGAGAAGTTTGAATATTTCCCTCAAAGTCGTTATGCAAGAGCGCAAATAAAGGTTATAAAATGATGGGATTTGTGATTGAGACTTGTATTAAAGTTTTGTTGGTAGTTTTAATATTTTTTGCATTAGCAGGATTTTCAACTTATATTGAGCGTAAAGTTTTGGCTTTTTTTCAAAGAAGACTTGGACCTGCAATAGTGGGACCTTTTGGGATTTTGCAGATTTTAGCAGATGGAATCAAGCTTTTTACAAAAGAGGACATTGTCCCAAGTGGTGCTAATTCTTTGATTTTTAGAATTGCACCAGTGATCACTGCTGCTACGGCTTTTATTGCAATGGCTCCCATTCCATTTTTTCCAGAATTTGAGCTTTTTGGTAGGGTGATTCAGCCGATTATTTCAGATATTAATGTTGGTGTTTTGTTTGTGCTTGGAGTGGGAGCTGCTGGACTTTATGGACCACTTTTAGGGGGGATTAGTGCAAATAGTAAATATTCACTTTTGGGGGCTGCTAGGACAGCAATTCAGCTTTTGAGTTTTGAAGTAGTTTCTGGATTATCGCTTTTAGCACCTATTATGCTTGTTGGTTCTTTGTCACTTGTAGATATTAATCAATATCAAAGCAATGGAATCGCAAATTGGCTTATTTTTTCTCAACCTTTAGCTTTTGTTTTGTTTTTGTTTGCAGGCTATGCGGAGTTAAATCGAACGCCTTTTGATTTGTTGGAGCATGAAGCTGAGATTATAGCAGGGTATGCCACAGAGTATGCAGGAATGCGTTGGGGAATGTTCTTTATTGGAGAGTATGCAAATATGATTACTCTTTCATTTCTTGTTTCGTTGTTATTTTTGGGTGGCTTTAATCCGCTTTGGTTTATTCCTGGTGGGATTGCCATTATCTTAAAAGTAATGTTTTTTATTTTTCTGTTTATGTGGGTTAGAGCAGCATTTCCACACATTAGACCCGATCAACTTATGGGAATGTGCTGGAAAGTCTTGTTTCCTTTAGCACTTTTGAATATTTTAATTACAGGAATTGTTGTTTTAGGTGGTGGTCTATGAGTCGATATGTTAAATTGGTGGATCAAAATCCAAAGCTTAACTATACACAGAAGTTTGTAAAGTTTTGGAATCGTGCATTAAAGGGCGAGTTGTTTGTGGGGCTTTGGTTGGTATTAAAGGAGCTTTTAAAAGCACAAATTCACACGGTGCAGTATCCACTAGAAAAACTACCTTTAAGCCCAAGGTATCGCTCTGTGCATGAATTAAAGCGATTATTGGAGAGTGGAAATGAGCGGTGCATTGGTTGTGGGTTGTGTGAAAAGATTTGTGTTTCTAATTGTATTCGTATGGAAACAGCTTATGGGGAAGATAAGCGCAAGAAAGTTTTAGAATATACCATCAATTTTGGTCGTTGCATTTATTGTGGGCTTTGTGCAGAAGTTTGTCCTGAGTTAGCTATCGTGCATGGCAAGCGCTATGAAAATGCAAGCGAACAGCGAGCCTCGTTTTCTTTAAAAGAGGATATGCTAACGCCTATGGACAAAATACTATCTGGCTTAGATAGTGAATATGAAGGAGTGGGAAGTGTTAGCATAGATGCTGATAAAAAAATCAAAGCAACTCCATTAAAGTATTTAGAAAAATTAGAGCAAAAAGATGAAGAAAAAGGGGTTGAAAATGTTTGAGGCTATTGCTTTTTATGTTTTTAGTGCATTAACTTTAGCAATGTTTTTGGTTGTGGTAAGCACAAGCAGTATTCTTTATGCTTTGAGTGCTTTGGCGGCAGGAATGATTTTTATTTCTGGCTTTTTCTTTTTGCTCGGTGCAGAGTTTTTAGGGGTTGTGCAAATTGTTGTTTATACAGGGGCTATTATCGTGCTTTATGCTTTTGCAATTATGTTTTTTGATGTGCAAAAATTACAAACTGAAAGGGTTGAAAATCCTCGTGTTTTATTTTTATTAACAGGACTTAGTGCCTTGCTTTTGGTAGTGGTTGTAGCTGTTCCCATTGTAAGTGAAAATCTCACTCAACTCTCACCACAGATTCCAATCAATAAAGAAATAGGAAATGTGCAGATGATAGGGTATATGCTTTTTACAAAATTCCTAATTCCTTTTGAAATTGCTGCTATTATGCTTTTGGTGGCAATGATTGCAGGAATTATTTTGGCGGGTAAGGGTATGCAGCATTCTCTTACTTTAAATGAGAGCGAAGAAATACAAGCAAAGGATAAAGAATGATCACACTAAATCATTATTTGATTGTATCGGTTTTAATGTTTGTAATTGGTGTGTTTGGGATATTAAGGCGCAAAAATCTTTTAATGTTATTTTTTTCAACAGAGATTTTGTTAAATGCGGTGAATATCGGCTTAGTTGCCATTGGGTATTACTTGGGGGATTTAAAGGGGCAGCTTTTTGCCTTTTTTATTCTTGCAGTTGCAGCAAGTGAAGTTGCTGTTGGGGTTGGGTTATTGATTGCTTGGCATAAAAAATATCATACGCTTGATTTAGATTCTTTACAAACAATGAAGGGCTAGAGTATGGAATGGATTTTATATATGGCTTTGTTTTCGCCTTTAGTGGGTGCATTTTTTGGGATTCCCTTTGCTTCAAAAAGTAAATTCTTATTTGTAGGAGTATTTGCAACTTTAATGCTAGGGGTTTCGTTTGTAGCCTCTTTAATGCTGTTTGTTTATGCTTTTCAAGGCGGAGTTTTAAAAGTCGTGCTTATGGATTGGATTGGGGCTGGGGGGCTTTATATTCCTTTTGGTTTTTTGATTGATAGTGTAAGTGCGACAATGGTGCTTGTAGTAACGCTTGTTTCTTTATGCGTTCATTTATATTCAATTGGTTATATGAAACACGATGAAAGTTTTAATCGCTTTTTTGTTTATTTGAGTGCTTTTGTGTTTTCTATGCTGATTTTAGTAATGAGCGATAATTTTGCTGGATTGTTTATTGGCTGGGAGGGTGTAGGACTCTGTTCTTGGTTGCTGATTGGCTTTTGGTACGGAAGAGATTCGGCTTCTTTTGCCGCCAATGAGGCGTTTATTATGAATCGGATTGCTGATCTTGGAATGCTGCTTGGAATCTTTTTAATTTACTGGGTGTTTGGCACTTTAAATTATGAAATTGTTTTAAGCAATATTTATGAAGCGCCTTATGGGATTTTAGTAGCAATTGGAATCTTGCTTTTTGTGGGTGCAATGGGTAAGAGTGCGCAGTTTCCACTTCATACTTGGCTTGCCGATGCGATGGAGGGACCAACTCCTGTTTCTGCGCTAATCCATGCTGCAACAATGGTAACAGCTGGGGTTTATCTTGTGGTTAGAGCAAATCCTCTTTATGCGATGATTCCTGAAGTGAGTTTTGCTATTGCTTCTTTAGGGGCTTTTGTAGCTGTTTTTGCAGCGAGTATGGCACTTGTTAATAAGGATTTAAAGCGCATTATTGCTTATTCAACACTCTCGCAGTTGGGTTATATGTTTGTAGCAGCTGGGCTTGGTGCGTATTGGATAGCACTTTTCCACTTAGCCACTCACGCATTTTTTAAATCTTTGTTGTTTTTGGGAGCTGGAAATGTTATGCATGCTATGAATGATAAATTGGATATTACTAAAATGGGAGCTTTGTATAAACCGCTAAAATACACTGCGATTTTAATGATTCTAGCTTCAATTGCATTAGCAGGAATCTATCCTTTCTCTGGCTTTTTCTCCAAAGATAAAATTTTAGAAGCAGCTTTTGGAAGCGAAGCTTATGTGCTTTGGGGAATGTTGCTTGTGGGAGCATTTTTAACCGCTTTTTATAGTTTTAGATTGATTATGCTTGTATTTTTTGTGGAAAAAAGGCACGAAGAAACTCCACACGAAGCTTATCCTTATATGATTTATGCAATGATTCCACTTGGTATTTTGGCGGTTTTTAGTGGTTTGTTTGAATCAAATTTTCACCATTTTATCTTAAAGACTCTGCCCGATTTTGATTCTAATTTAAATCAAAAAGTAATATGGATTTTAATTGGAGCAACAACTATTATCGCACTTAGTGGAATTTTATTTGCGATTTTTAAATATAAAAATGGTGGTTTTTCTAAAAAGTGGGAAGAAACTTTTGTTTATAGACTTTTATCGCAGCAGTATTACATTCCTAAATTTTATGAAATTGTTTTTATACGTGGTTATGAAAAAATATCACAATTGATGTGGAGTATTGATAAAAAGGTGGTTGATTTTGTGGTGGATGCGATTGCTTATTTGTTAAGTGATAGTGGAGAGAAGTTGCGCGTGATTCAGAGTGGAAATCTATCTAAAATGTTACGCATTATGTTTTTTGGGTTAGTGTTTTTGTTAGCACTTGTATTTGTTTATAGGGAGAACTTATGGATTACATTCTAACGCTGCTTATCTTTTTTCCTTTTTTGGGTGCTTTGCTTGCAGTTGGGATTAAGGAAAACCTAAAAGCTTATGGGGTTATGATTAGTTTTATTGAGTTGCTTTTGGTTTTATTAATGTGGTTTATGTTTGATAGTGAGATTGAGGGCTATCAATTTATAAACTTCTTCCCATTGGTGTCGAGTTTTGGTGTTAGTTATTTGGTTGGACTTGATGGCATTTCATTGTTTTTGATTGTTTTAAGCGCCTTAATTAGCTTTTTGGCTTTTATTTATCTTAATGAACAAAAAGAATTAAAAAAGCTAATCATTTCTCTTTTATGTTTAGAAGGTATTATGATAGGCGTTTTTTGCGCTTTAGATGTTATCTTGTTTTATGTTTTTTGGGAGCTTTCTTTGGTGCCTATGCTGTATATTATTGGTGCTTGGGGAAGTGAAAATAGGGTGTATGCGGCTGTAAAATTCTTTTTATATACCTTTTTAGGGTCGCTTATTATGTTGGTTGGAATCTTATTTTTAGCTTATTATTATTTTAATGTGAGTGGTATTTGGACTTTTTCGCTAATAGAATGGTATAGTTTTGGGGCGATTACAAAAGATGTTCAAATATGGCTATTTCTTGCATTCTTTTGTGGATTGGCTGTTAAAGTTCCAATGTTTCCTTTCCATACTTGGTTGCCTTATGCGCACGGACAAGCGCCAACGATTGGTTCGGTGATTCTAGCGGCAGTTTTGTTAAAAATGGGAACCTATGGATTTGTTCGTTTTTCTCTACCCTTGTTTCCTGATGCAAGTGTGTCTTTGATGATTCCTATGGCGATTTTGGCGCTAATTATGATTGTTTATGGATCATTGGTAGCTTTTGCGCAAAAAGACATTAAGCAGGTCATTGCTTATAGCTCTATTTCGCATATGGGTGTGATTATGATTGGAATCTTTGCGCTAAATTTAGAGGGGATTGCGGGGGCAATATTCCTTATGTTAAGCCATGGAGTGATAAGTGGAGCATTATTTATGCTTGTGGGTGTGATTTATGATCGGCGACATACCAAACTAATGAGTGAGTTTGGTGGATTGGCAAAGGTTATGCCAAATTATGCTATGGTTTTTGGAATCATGATGATGGCTTCAATTGGGTTGCCACTTACAATGGGCTTTGTTGGAGAGTTTTTGTCTTTGTTAGGATTTTTTAAAGTATCGCCTATTATGACAGGAATTGCTGGGCTTAGCATTATTGTTGGAGCGGTTTATATGCTCTATTTGTATCGAAAGGTTTTTTATGGAGTTTCACACAATGCCGCAAATCAAAAGTTAAAAGATTTGGATTCTAGAGAATTGAGTGCATTGTTACCATTGGTAGTTATTGTGATTTGGTTGGGGGTTTATCCAAAACCGCTTTTAGAGCCTATTAATAAAGGTGTGGAGAATATGTTTGCTGTGTTGTATTCGCATATTGATTTAGAAGAGACTAAAGATTTTTTTAATTTTGAAAGCTTAGAAAATCCCTTAACTTGGGAGGGTAAATAATGTTAGAGTCTTTTAGTATAACTTTTGGTGAGTTGAATTTTTTTAGCATTATCCCAATGGTGATTGCCATTGTTGGTGCGATTTTAATCATTGGCTTGGATTTGTATATTCAAAAGGCAAACAAACAACTATATGCGATGTTGGCTATTGTCTTTTTGGTTTTAGATTTGGGCTATGTTGTGTTGTTTGGTGGATATGGTAGGGCATTTTTTGATTTGGTGTTGATTGATGGAATATCTATGCTTGGGCAAATTATTATCTTAGTGGGCGCTATTTTGTTTTTGCCATTAACTCTAAGTTATAATAAATTCCATGAATTTCAATATCCAGAATATTATGCTCTTTTTTTATTGATGTGTGTTGGATTTCAATTTATGGTAAGCAGCGATCATTTAATTGTTATTTTTTTGGGGCTTGAAACAGCTTCTTTATCGCTTTATACACTCATTGCAATGCACAATCGTAAAAACTCCCTTGAAGCAGCGATTAAATACTTCACTATGGGGGCTCTCTCGGCTGCTTGTTTTGCCTTTGGTTCTATGCTTTTGTACGCAGCAAGTGGTTATTTGGATTTAGAAAATATTAAAAATGCCCTTGATTACAGCAGTTATCAGCCGTCTTATTTGATATTAGCTGCAGTGGTGTTTTTTATTGCTGCTATTGGATTTAAGGTTTCATTGGTGCCTTTTCATACTTGGATGCCAGATGTTTATGAAGGATCAAATTCTTTCTTGGCAGGATTTATATCTGTTGTGCCAAAAATAGCTGCTTTAGTGGTGGCGATTCGGATTTTTAGCATTTTCCAAGACTTGATTTGGGTGTATAATATTTTTTATTTGCTTGTGATTGTAACAATGACTTTGCCTAAC
This sequence comes from Helicobacter colisuis, assembly GCF_023646285.1. Lineage (NCBI taxonomy): Bacteria > Pseudomonadati > Campylobacterota > Epsilonproteobacteria > Campylobacterales > Helicobacteraceae > Helicobacter > Helicobacter colisuis. Next base: position 142,858 of record NZ_JAMOKX010000003.1, read on the forward strand.
CTTGTGGCACTTGTGCAAAAAGATGTTAAAAGAATGTTAGCATATAGCTCTATTTCGCATGCGGGATTTGTTTTTAGTGCGATTTTGATTTCAAGTTTTCAGTCTTTTAGCGCACTTTTTATGTATTGGATTTTGTTTTTGTTTGCTAATTTGGGAATTTTTGCGATGCTTTGGATTACCAGAACTAAAGAGCAAAAATGGGATAAGCATTATGATCACCCTTATGAAAAATTTTCTGGACTTATAAAGCTTTGTCCTTTTATGGCGGTTATTATGGCTTTGTTTATGCTTTCACTTGCAGGAATCCCTCCCTTTTCGCTTTTTTGGGGTAAAGCTTATTTAATGAGTGCAGCTATTAATAATGGCTATTTATTTTTAGCAGTTGTAATGGCACTTAATAGTGCAATTGCGGCTTATTATTATTTAAAACTCATCGTGTATATGTTTTTTAAAGAGCCTCTTGTGGAAAATGGTGCAATCTATCTGCAAAATGTAACTTTGCCACTTAAAATAGTAGTGGGAATCGCTGTGGCTTGTGTTTGTTTTTCTAGCCTTTTTGTGGATGATATTTTGTATTCTGTTTATTATTTTTTAGAATCAAGTGTTATTTAAAATAATAGCATTGTGCAGGATTTGTTTGTAGTTGAGGATAAATAACACACATAGGGATTAAAAATATACTTTATGATTAAAAAAAAATTATTTAACTAAAATATAGAGTATTTTTTTGTAGAACTTAGCGATCTTTAAGGTTAAAATGGATTTTTAAAATCAGTTAAGTGCAATTATAGAGACTATTTCAGAGAGAAAGGCGTTAGTTAATACAGAAGAAGCTACCAAGATGACTTTTATTATACCATTTTAAAAGCTTTAGGTTACGATGTTTTTAATCCTAGTATAGTTGTGCCAGAATATACGGCGGATATAGGGACTAAAAAAAGGTGAAAAGGTTGATTATGCAATATTTAAAGATGGTAAGCCATTTATCCTAATAGAAGCAAAGAATCATACAGAAAATTTAAATAATCATAATAATCAATTAGTGAGGTATTTTAATACAGATTCTAGTATTAAGTTTGCTATTTTGACTAATGGGATTGAGTATAGATTTTTTACGGATATTGAACAGCCAAATTTGATGGATAAAGCACCCTTTTTGGTTGTTAATCTTGAAAAATTAAAACCAAGAGATATTAATAATTTAAAGCAGTTTATCTACACAAATTTAAATTTAGATGAAATTTTAGATATTGCTATAAAAAAGAAGTATTATCGTGGTATTCAGGAGATTTTTAAAAGTGAAATAGGAAGACCCTAGTAACGAATTTACAAGTTTCTTTGCTAAACAACTTACCGAAAAACGAATGACTACTGCTGTGCTAGAAGAGTTTAAAGGATATATTTCAAAATCTTTTAAAGAAATTATTAATGATTTAGCTTATGAAAAAATTACAAGCATTAAAAATAATCTTCAGTCAATTAATGATGACGAGCAGGAAGTGCAAGAGGAAGAGGCAAAGGAAATTATTACTACAGAAGAAGAATTGCAAGGCTTTTACATTGTTAAATCTATTTTGGGTAGTGCCAAAGTAGATTTGAATGATATTTTTTATAAAGATACTTTGAGCTATTTTGGGATTTTATATCGAGGTAAAGCTACTAAGTGGATCTGTAGGTTATATTTGACAAACACCAAAAAAAGTATTAGTTTTCCAAATGGGCAAACTTATAATTTAGAGAAGTTGGAAGATATTTATAATTTAAAAGATGAAATTATGAATGCATATGAAAGCAGGAAGTAATGTTTTATTGCAAAGATATTTGTAAATATCTTTGCCTAAAATCAAAATTTTATCACAAATCCGCCAATAAAAATTGCAAGAATAATGGGTGGTATGATGTATTTGATGTAATAAAACCAAATAAGGCTAAAAAGTGAGGATTTGGAAGAGTGATTATTGATTTCTTTAATTGCGCTTTTATCTAAAACCCAGCCAACATATATAACAGAACCCAAAGCAGTAAGCACAAAGAATATATTTCCGCTGATAAAATCAAAATTGTCAAAGATATTTCTGCCAAAAATGATAATATCACTCCAAGGTCCATAAGCAAGAATACAAGGAAGATTCCCCAAAATAAAAACTGCTATTAGTGTAAAGCTAACTGCTTTATTGTGCGAGAGTTTAAATTTCTCTTCTAAAATACTAATGATAACTTGATAAATGGTCAATGAAGTTGTAAGTGCTGCAATTAGCAACAAAACAAAAAATACAATTGCAAAGAAACCGCCAAAAACCATATGTGAAAATGCAATGGGAAGGCTTTTAAAAACTAGTGAAGGTCCAGAATCAGGAGCTAACCCAACACTAAAGAGTGATGGAAAGATAATAAAACCTGCTAGGATTGCCACAAGTGTATTAATAATTCCAGTAATGCAAGCGGTTTTGACAAGTTTTTCATCTTTTCTAAGGTGAGAAGAAAGTGTAATCATAACCCCAAATCCAAGAGAAAGCGCAAAGAAAACTTGTCCCAAAACATACAAAAAGAGCTTTGGTGCAATGGCAGAAAAATCAGGAATGAGATAGAATTTAATCCCCTCCATTGCGTTTTCTAGTGTAATATTGCGCGCTATCATTCCCAAAAGACATAATAATAAAAGTGGCATAAGCCACTTAACAGATCTTTCAATTCCATCAATAATGCCTTTTTTAAGAATAATGTAGTTTATGACAACAAAGATTAAAGTGTAAAAGCCGATTAACCAAGGTGAATTTTCTATATTTTGAGAATAGAATTCTGAAGTGATTTCTTTTGTAATTGGGCTTGATAGATTAAGTCCAATATCCCCAAAAAAGGAAGTAAAAATATTAGCAATATAAGCAATAACCCAACCCCCAAGCACCATATAATAAGCCAAGATTCCAAAAGCACCTATGGCTCCCATATAGCCTATGATTTTCCACGCACTTTTGTTTGTATTCTCTCCAAAGGCATCAATAGAGTTTTTGTGTGCCATTCTACCAATCACATTTTCAACTAAAATAATAGGGATTCCAACTAAAATCATCGCAAGAATAAAGATAAGCACATAAGCACCACCACCATTTTCCCCCACAAGATAGGGGAATCTCCAAGTCGCCCCAAAGCCAATAGTGGCACCTGCAATAGTTAGAATATAAGTGATATGATTAGTCCAAGTTTGTCTTTGCATTTTTGTGTCTTTAAGAGTGAAATTTAGGCTATTATATAGGATTTTGGCTTGATAAAGTATAAAGATTTTTTAAATTTTGCAAAAATGAATCCCATTTTGTAGATTGGTTTAAAATCGCGATTCCTTGCGAGATTTGTTGGGTTTGTAAGTTTGGATTTTCAATGGCTTTTAAATAGGAAAGAAGTTGTGATTTAAGGGAATCTTGATCTAGTTTCCATACTTCTTGTATGGATAAAATCGCTTTGGTATAGCTTGTGAGATTGGCATTTTGGTTGGGGGCAATTTCTAGAGCGATTCTTGGAGTTTGAGAAGCAATGATTTCCATTAAGGTTTGCCCACAAGCACAAATGCAAAGATCCATTTTGTAAAATAAATCTGCCATTTCTTCTTGTGTTAATCCATAATATCCTTTTGCTTTGTCGGTGAGTTTGGTGTTTTTGTGGATATAGTGGATTTCGTAATTGGGATTATATGTTGCTAGTGCATCTATAATAAAACTAGTAAGATTTAAAATATCTTCACCGCCTAGTGTAACTAGAATCTTTTTTATTTTTGGGCGTGGAGATTTGATTGGCGTGGTATTGAGCTTTTGAGAAAAAGGCTTTTGGAGAAGTCGATAATCTCCACCTAAGCAAAGTGTATGGTTTGGATAGTGGGATTGATAAAGTGTTTTTTGAGCATTAGGAGCGTTGTTTAGTAAAATTGCATTAGGGTAGGGCAAACGCAAGGTGTCATCAAAAAATAAGCAATGTGGTGCAAAGGTGGTTGCTTTTTGGTAAGATTCTAACCCTAAAACATAAGAATCAATAACAATTAAATCGCATTTTTGTAACTCTAAATCCAAAAAACTAGCATCAAGCAAGTAAGCTTCAAATCCATTGCTTTTTAGAATCTCTAAAAGCGCATTGCAACGGCTAAAATGCCCCAGCCCAACTCCAAATTTTTTATCCGCAAAAAGAAGTACTTTTGGCATTAATAGATTTTTTTAAGGTTTTCTAGCTTGGAAGTGGCGTTTAAAAGTAGCATATCTGCTAGAATTAAGGCTAGCATTGATTCACACACAACGCTACCACGAATGGCAATGCAAGGATCGTGGCGTCCTTTGATTGCGCAAATGTGTTTTTCATTTTGGATATTAATGGTTTCTTGAGGTATAAAAATGCTTGGCGTGGGTTTAAAATGCACTTTAAAGTAGATCTCCTCACCATTACTTATTCCGCCTAAGATTCCGCCACTATGATTGCTAGAAAAGCCATTTGGTGCGATAGAATCATTATGAAGTGAGCCTTGCATTTTTGAAGCTTTAGTTCCGCTACCAATCTCTACAGCCTTAACACCATTTAAACCAAGCATTAAAGCCCCAATAGCTGAATCAAGTTTGTAATAAAGTGGTTCTCCAAGTCCAATAGGGACATTAATAGCGCTAACTAATGCCACCCCCCCAATGCTATCGTGCGAGTTTTTAGCCCTTAAGATTGCTTCTTTTTGAGATTCTTCCTTATCTTTGTCTAAAGAAAAAATTTCACTCTCTTTGGCAAAATTAAAATCAATTCTTTGACATTCTATCTCCCCTATGCTAAAAATTCCACTTCTTAGCGTGATTCCAAATTCGTTTAAAAAGCATTTGGCAATCGCTCCTGCAGCCACTCTAGCAGAAGTTTCTCTCGCACTTGATCTTCCACCACCGCGGTAATCTCTGATTCCATATTTATGGAAATAGGTAAAATCTGCATGTCCTGGGCGAAAAATATCTTTTATATTAGTATAATCACTGCTTTTACTGGCACTATTGTGAATGAAAAAACCAAGGGGAGTGCCTGTTGTCTTGCCCTCAAAAACTCCACTTAGAATCTGAACTTTATCAGCTTCTTTTCTTTGAGTAGAAAACAAATTTCTTCCCCCTTGCCGCCTTTGCATCTCTTGAGCAATAAAGTCTTCATCAATGGTTAAGCCTGCTGGAAGTCCATCAAGCACACCCCCAATCCCTGCTCCGTGGCTTTCGCCAAAAGTTGTTAGTTTAAGGGCTTCCCCAAAAGTATTCATTGTTTATCCTTTAAAATTTTAAGTGCAATTTTGGCACAATTTTGCTGGGCTTCTTTTTTGCTTTTTCCTTTGGCTTTTGCGTATTCTTTGTTTTGAATAAAAACTCCCATAAGAAACTCTTTATTATGATCAGGACCTTTAGAATCAAGCACCACATATTCTGGCGTGATTCCAAATAAGGCTTGGGTAAGTTCTTGTAAGCTTGTTTTGTAATCATAAAAAAGATTTTCCAAATCAATTTTTGGGTATAAAATATCTAAAATTTTCAAAACAATAGTTTGCACTTTTTCTAAGCCACTTTCTAGATAAATTGCCCCCACAATTGCTTCAAACGCATTAGAGAGAATTGAATCTTTTTCTCTGCCATTGTTTTGTTCTTCAGAATGTGAGATATAAAGACATTCTCCGATATTTAAATGCCTTGCAATTTTTGCAAATGCCTTTTCATTGACCATTGAAGCGCGCATTTTGGAGAGTTCGCCTTCAGGAGAATGGGGGAACTTTTTGTATAAAAATTCTCCAATAATCAAATCCAAAACAGCATCGCCTAAAAATTCCAATCGCTCATTATGGGTCGATTTTTTAGCACTCTTGTGAGTGAGAGCTTCTTGGAGTAGGTTTTGATTGGAGAAGTGATAGCCTAAATATCGTTGAAAATCATTTAAATTCACTTTTGTTCCTTTTGATTTTTAAGTTTTAATGCTTCTTCTTTAGCAATTTTATCACAAAGTTCATTTTCTTTGTGTCCATTATGTCCTTTTACCCACGCCACTTGAATTTTGTGAAGTTTTGAAACTTCTAGATATTGCTTCCAAAGTTCTGGATTTTTGACATTTTTAAAATTTTTAATAATCCAGTTAGGAAGCCATTTAGAAAGCCCGTCTAAGACATATTTTGAATCACTAATCACTAAAACTTCGCAAGGTTCTTTGAGGGCTTTTAAACTAAAGATAAGGGCGGATAATTCCATTTGGTTATTGGTGGCATTTTCTGCACTACCTTTGATAATTTTTTCTTTATCTTTGTAGCGCAAGATTCCACACCAGCCACCATAGCCTGGATTCCCCAAAGAAGATCCATCACAAAAGAGAGTAACGCGTTTCATCTTGTTTTTGCTTTAAGGTAATAATAGTCTTAGCACTTAGCAATGTGCCACAATGCGGACAAGTTTCAAAAGGTAATGGCATATTGGCTTTACAAGCTGTGCAATGATAGGTGAATTTTAAATCCCCAGTGTAATTTTTGTTCTTATTTAAAAGTGAAAGCACTTCTAGCTCAAAACTCTCTTTTTTGTTATCAGTGGTTGGGTAAAATCCTTTGGCTTCTAAAATATCTTGGAGTAGTTTGTTTTTAATAGGGCTAGTTGGGAGTTCATTTGGATTGCAATTCCATAAAATATCTAGTATTTCTAAAAGATTTGTCGAATTAAGATTTTGGATATTTTCCCAAAATAGGGCAGGGTGAAAGTCTTTTAAAAAAGAGAGTATGATTCGTGAGAGTTTGGGTTCTTTTTGAAAAAGCATTAGAATTTTTTTGATTTTATCTTGATTGTCATCTTTGTGAAAGATTAGAATCTTGACTTCTAAATAATGTCGATGCAGGGTTGTGCCACCTTCAATTTCTTCTAGGCAATCAAGGGCATCTAGGGCTTCTTTGTAGAGATTCAAATCTTCATAGATTTTAATAAGGGATTTGAGAATCTTTTGGGAGCGTGGATAATGGTGTAAAATTTCCAAATAAATCTCTTTAGCCCTTAGGGGAAATCCTGCTTTATAATAAATATTTCCAAGCGATTCTAAAATGGGAATTTTATCAATGGGGTTTTTAATGTGATCTAGTAAAGTTGTATAAAGGCGAATGGCTTTTTCATAGTTAGCACCTTTTTGATACATATTTGCCATAAAAAGAATAGAAGGGATTGGGTTTTGGCTAAGAGCTAGGAATTCTTTGATTTCTTTATCAAAGCCAATATAATCAAAACTCTCCATAAATTTAGCAAGGGATTTATGTTGTTTTTTGCTGATGATATAATTCCAATAATAAGCAAAAAGACTAATAATTCCAATGCCAAAGATTAAAATAACAATCCCAAATAAAGGATCGTGATAATCAATATTTTCTAAAAAATCCAAACTAAACCTTGTAAGAATAATAAGAATAAAATAATCTTGCAAGAATTATAGCAAAACTTATAAGGGGAATTTAGAAAAAGTTTAGTAAAATTTGATACTCTCTTAAGGACTAGGAAAAATTGTGATTGCAGAGCAAAGCATTGAAGCATTAAAAAATCAGCTTGATATTATTGAAGTGGTTTCGCATTATATTGAATTAAAGAAAATAGGGGCTACTTTTAAAGCTTGTTGTCCCTTTCATCAAGAAAAAACTCCTAGTTTTGTTGTAAATCAAAATAAAGGTTTTTACCATTGCTTTGGTTGTGGGGCAAGTGGAGATAGTATCGCTTTTGTGATGCAATATGAAAAGCTTAATTACAAAGAAGCTATAGAAAAACTAGCACAACTTTACAACTTTACACTAACCTATGAGAAAGATAAAAACTCTTTTCAAGAAGATTCTTATAGAATCATGGAATTTATGAAAGAGTATTATCAAGACTCACTTACAAAAGAAGTGGAGTCATACATTCAATCGCGCGGAATCACATTGTCCACGCAACAAAAATTTGAGCTTGGATATGCAGGTCAAAATTATGAGATTATGACTACACTCCAAAAATATTCTATTAATCTTCAAGAAGCTTTGAATCTAGGCATTTTGGGTGCGGATAATGAAAATGGAGCGAAGCGGTATTATGCTAGGCTTACACAAAGGTTGATTTTTCCTATTCGCTCACCGCAAAATAAGATTGTGGGCTTTGGTGGGCGCACTTTGGGGAATCATCCAGCAAAATACATTAACTCTCCACAGACTAAGCTTTTTAATAAATCACAGATTCTCTATGGATATCCACAAGCCAAAGAGACAATTTACAAAAAAGAAGAAGTGATTGTAACAGAGGGATATTTAGATGTTATCATGCTGCATCAAGCGGGTTTTACAAACGCAGTAGCTACACTTGGGACGGCTTTAACTAAAGAGCATTTGCCACTGCTTTCTAAAGGAAATCCAAAAGTGATTCTTGCCTATGATGGTGATAATGCGGGAATGAATGCGGCTTTTAAAGCAGCTTCTTTATTGTCTTTGGCTAATAAAGAAGGTGGTGTTGTGCTATTTGATGGAGGTTTAGATCCTGCTGATATGGTAAAAAATGGAGATATTGCAAGATTAAAAGAACTTTTTTTATCTTCGATTCCTTTTATTGATTTCGTGCTTGAGGGGATTATAAAGAAATATGATTTGGATAATCCACTTCAAAAAGACAAATGTCTGCAAGAAGCTTTGGGTTATTTGCAGCATTTTTCTTTGGTGATTCAAGAAGATTATAAGGGTTTTTTGGCGCAGAGATTAAAACTGCCTAGTCATCTAATAAAAATCAAAAGAAATAATCAAAAAAAGCAGGTAAAAGAGCCAATTAGAGGTGAAGAGAGCTTTGATTTAGCAGAAAAGGCGATTATTAAAAGTGTGCTAGAGGATATGAATCTTTTAGAATTTGTGATGGATTTTTTAGAACCTGCAATGTTTTTAAACCAAAAGGAAGCTTATTTGAAGCTTTTAAAAGGAGAGTTAAAAGACCCTAGCTTGATTCGAATTTTGCTAGACAATAAGATTAAAGCTCAAGACAAAGAAAAATTAAAGCAACAAATGATTATGATTCTATATCAATACTATGAAGAACAAAAACAAAAGGTAATCAGCAAAAAACAGCTTTCTTTAAGGGAAAAGTCGTTTTTAATACGGAAATACCAAAAATATTTAGATAATTTAAAAAAAGGAGACTTGATCGTTTATGAAGGCTTTGGCGCTTTTTAGCGGTGGTTTAGATAGTTTGTTAGCCATTAAAATTATCAAAGATATGGGTATTGAAGTGTTGGCTTTGCATTTTGATATAGGATTTATCGGAAAGAATGATAAAAGTGAGGCTTTGAGGGCTATTTTAGATCAAATTGAAGTGCCTTTAAAAATAGTGGATATTAAAAGGCAATTTTTTGATGAAGTTTTATTTGAGCCTAAATATGGTTATGGTAAATATTTTAATCCTTGTATTGATTGTCATGGGAATATGTTTTCACACGCATTTTCTATGTTGGAGAGTGAGGGAGCAAGTTTTGTTATTAGTGGAGAAGTTTTGGGGCAACGCCCCAAAAGTCAAAGAGCTGAAGCACTTTTGCAAGTAGAAAAACTTTGCAATGCACAAGGATTGGTAGTGCGTCCTATGAGTGCTAAGCTATTACCTATTACCATTCCTGAACAAAAAGGTTGGATTGATAGAGAGAAGTTGCTTGATATTCACGGCAGAGGTAGAGAGAGACAGCTTAAGATGGTAGAAGAATATGGGATTAAAAACTTTGCAAAGCCTGGCGGTGGTTGTCTTTTGACTGAAATTTCTATTGCTAATAAAATCAAAGATTTAAAATCTCATAGAGAAATTGTGTTTGAAGATATGGAAATGGTAAAATATGGACGCTATTTTGTTTTACCTGATGGAGGGCGTTGTATTGTTGCTAGAAATGAGGAGGAGAATCATAAACTCTCTTTTGAGCATCCCAAAATGAGTAAGATTGAATTGATAGATTGTGTTGGACCTTTGGCATTGGTAGAAAAAAATTCAACAAAGGAGGATAAAGAAATGGCGATTGCTTTAGCGTTAGTGTATGGTAAGACTGAAGCTAATCAGACCTATAAGGTTCGATTTGAAGGGAATGAAAGAGAGGCTAAGCCTTTTATTTCTAGAGAAAAAGCGCAAAAATTTTTATTGCTATCTTAAAAATCAAAAGAGTAAATATGCAAAAAGAAGCTTTTAATAAAATTATAAATCAGAGATACTCTTGCAGAGAATTCAAAGAAAATCTTTTAAAGAGAGAAGATTTAGAGTATATCTTGGAAGCTGGGAGATTATCACCGAGTTCTTTGGGATTAGAGCCTTGGAAGTTTTTGGTGGTGCAGGATTCTAATAAAAAAGAGGAAATTTCAAAGATAGCTAATTATCAAGGACATGTTAAAAAATGTGGAGCTATTATAATTATTTTAGCTAGATTAGATTTTGAAGAATATTTTATTCCTAAACTTCAAGCAAGAGGAATGAAAGAAGAAGAACTACAAAAGCGTATCAATCTCTATAAGCCTTTTATTGAAAGCATGAATGAAGATGAAAAATTGCATTATGCTAAAGAGCAAACTTATTTGGCTTTGGGGAATCTTGCTAATGCTGCTTGTGCTATTGGGCTTGGATCGTGTATTGTTGGTGGATTTGATTCTAAGGCTTTGGATTGTTATTTAAAGCTAGATACCACAAAAGAACGAAGTTCTATTATGTTGATCGTGGGAGAATATGAAAATAAAGCAATTTCACAAAAAGCGCGTTTTAGCAAAGAAGAGGTGATTACTTTTCTTGATTAGTGGATAATTGATTTTCTAAGGAGTAACTAAAAATTTAAAAAAGGAGTATAGGATGTTTGGGAGTTCTAAAAGGGAGAAGGAATTAGTAGCAGAGAATAGTGAGCTTAAGCGCAAAATAGAGCAGTTAGAAAAAGCATTGCATCATTGTAGTTTAAAAAATGAAGAATACCAAAAAGCTCTAAGGCAACCACAAAAAGATGAAGAAAAGAGTGAAGTTTTTAATGAAATGTTTGGAATGATGACACAATCTTGCGCAAAAAATCTTAAGATATTGCAAGATGATTTTTCAAATTCTGTGGAGATGTTACAAGAATCAGAAAAAATCTCGTTTCAAAATTACAAACAAACACAATCGCTTGAAGAATTAATTGGTGGGACCATATCAAGTGTGGTAGAGAAGTTTAATAGCTTCCAGATGATGATTACTCAAGTTTATCAGGATTTAGATTCGATTACTAATGTAATTAATCTAATTACAGATGTTAGCGATCAGACTAATCTCTTAGCGCTTAATGCAGCTATTGAAGCAGCAAGGGCAGGTGAGCATGGTAGAGGATTTGCAGTTGTAGCAGATGAGGTAAGAAAACTTGCAGAGAGAGCTCAAAAAGCAACAAAAGAGATTGAAATGAATATTCAAGTTTTACGCCAAAATTTCTCAGAGGTGCAGAGTTCTACAGAAGAAATCGTTAGCGATATGGATAATGTGAATGGAGAAGTTTTGAAATTTGCAGAGATAGGTCAAACTTCAATGGCAGTTCGAGAAGATGTGGCAAATGTTTTAGATACAACTTTTATTGCATTAGTAAAACTTGATCACTTACTTTTTAAGATTAATGGTTACAAAGCAATTATTGAAGATAACAAAGAAATAAAATTAGCCACACATCGTGAATGTCGTTTGGGGAAATGGTATGATGCAGGAATTGGAAAAGAATATTTTAGTCAATTAGGTAGTTATGCTAGTTTAGAATCTCCACATTCTGGAGTTCATGATTCCTTTAGAGCAGCTTTAGATATTTTTAAAGAATCAGGATTGCAAAAAGGCAGTGAGATAATTAAATTTATTAAAGAGGGTGAAGTGGCTTCAGATAATGTAGTCTCTGTGTTGGATAATCTTTTAAAAGAGAAAATGACAGAAAGAAAGAATGAGCACAAATAAGTTTAGAATATGAGGATTAAAACTCCCCATATTACTATCTAAAAAGATTCTTAAAAGAATTAGAATCAAAGTTTTCAAAATCGTAATTTTGTGTAGCGCCACCAAGTGGAAGACTTGCTTTTTCTATAAGTGAGCTGATTTTTGACATTTTTTCGCCAATTTCATTGTGTTTTTGCGATAAACTTTCCACTAAAGAATCTTCTTTGTTAATTTGGCTTGGCAAAGGTAGGGAGAGAGAGACATTTTCACCTGCAAGATTAAGTGTTAATTCTTTTCCAAAGAGTGGTTCGTTTTTGAATTGCGCTGCTTTTGCCACAGAATCAAGAGTATCAAGGTTTGTTGTATTGATTTCCATATCTTTAGCTTTTGTGCTTAAAGCATTTAGAGTAATATCGGCAATCTGCATTGCCCCAATCATTTCATTAGCACCTTTGATTCCATCGCTAAATTTGCGTATTTCTAAAGCTTCTTTGGAGAGATTGGGTAATTCTTGTGTTTCTTGTGTTGTTTGCACTTGCGATTCTATTTCTGCTTCTTTTGGAAGTGAAGTTGGTTTTTGTGAGTAGATATTTCCTATTCCATAGGGATTAACAGATGTTAACATTGAAACTCCTTTTAAATTTTAAAGGACTAAAGCATTTTTTGTTCCAAAAAAACCTATTATTTTTGCTGTTTTTCTAGTGCAAGTATTTTTTGTTCAAGTATTTTTTGATTTTTACTTAGATTGGCAGTAGCGGTGATTTGATTGAGTAAAACCCATAAGCTAAGTGTTGCAAAAATGATAGTTATCACGCAGCATACAAGAGCAATTTTGACAGCTTTTATGGCGGTTTTGTTAGAATGATTGATTTCTTTATTTAAGTTTTCCATTTTAAAGATCCTTTTTGGGATAGAATTTGTTTAAAACATAATAAACAAGTGCTAATATAAAAGAAAAAAGTGAAAGTAAAATCACAATACTAGCACCTGCTTGAAAGTCATAAAAATAAGAAACACTAATACCGCCAAGTATGCAAACAAAAGAAATAAGACTAGAAACAAGCATCATTTTAACTAAGGAGTTGGTTAAAATTTCGCTACAATAAGCAGGAATGCTTAGAAGTGCGATGATTAAAATAATTCCTACAGAGCGCATAGTAATCACAATTCCAATGGCGATTAATATCATTAAGACTATGCTAAAAATATGAGTATGGATTCCTTGGAGTTGTGTAAATTCACTATCATAAGAGATTCCGATAATTACGCGGTAATTTAGCGCGATAAAGAGAATAAGAAAACAAGCAAAAATAACCATATATTGAATATCATTATGGGTAATACTTAAAACACTTCCGAATAAATACCCCATAAAATCTTTATTATAACCAGGGGTTAGTTCTACAAGAATAATCCCTAAAGCCATTCCAAATGCCCAAAGCGATCCTACAAGTGCATCTAATCTCTCTTTGGCATAAAGTAACATATAAGCAAGAATAATCGCACAAAAGACACTAAAAAGTGTCGCACCTAGTAAAATAGGCAATCCCCAAAAAGCAGCAATCCCCACACCACCATAAATGCTATGGGCGATTCCACCAGAGATAAAAACCATTCTGTTGGTTACTGCAAGTGTGCCTATAATGCCACAAATAATGCTTGTAAAAAAAGCACCAATAATAGCATTTTGTATGAAGCTATACTCCAAGATTTCAGTCAATCAACCATCCTAAATCTTCTTCGTTTAATTCTTCTTTGATTTTATCCATTTTAATTTCAGCTTTAAGATATTCTGTGATTTCTAACATATCAATTAAAGCGTTTCTTAGACAGCTTGTAGCTCCAGGGCTTGGTGTCATATTAAAGGTAATACCTTGATTACTCTTGATTTTTTTCTCACCCAAAATAAGCTTTTTTTGTGTTTTGTCTAAAACTTGTGGGCGGATTCCACCAAATCCAGATGCGTAAGACAATTCATGTAATTGAATAGAGGGGATAATTTTTTTGGCTTCTTCCCAAAAGTATTTTTTTCCAATGCTTGGAATCTCGTAGATAAAATTTCTAAGAATATAATTTCGGATTTCACTATCAGAAAGCAAATCCCACATAATTTTTGTAGTGGAACTTCCAAAGCCAAAAGATTTTAGAAAATCAACGAAAGTTCCGCTTTTAAAGCGTTCTAGCTTTGGCAATGCAAGGGCAGTTGGTCCTAATCTAGTTTTTCCTTGTGCAACAACATCAGGATCTCCATGGATAGCTGCAAAAGGAAGTTTTGGATTTTGGACTGTATAAACTTTACCTTGAAGTTTATTTCCAGGAATAAAATAAAAACTTCCAGATACAGGTAAGCAACCCAAATCTAATCCATAACCCATATTTTGAGCTAAAAGCAAAGAATGCGCACCAGCATTAACTAACACAAAAGAGGCTGTAATGGGCTCTTGTTCTTGTGATTGTATCGTGTAAGCACCATCGCCTTGTCGAATGATTTTGGTAACTTTGTGATTAAAAAGTGCTTTGTGTTCACCAAAAATACTTTGTTCTATCATATGAGTGGCAGTAGCACAGAAATTCATAGCACAGAAGCTTTTTCTTATTCCAGATCCAACAACAGGTTCAGGTCTATCGCTACCATCAAGCATTTTGATTACATTTGGCTCGATTTGCTTAAGTGTTTCTTTGTTAAAAAATTCCAATTCAGGATAGATTTCTTTAAACTCTTCGTGTCGTTTTGTCATAAACTCAACTTCTTTTTCGCCCACACCAATAGCCATTTTTTGGTATTCAAAAATGCTTTTGTTTTGCAATTGATGATGAAAAGCGTAAGAGACAAGTAGCTTTGCACCCCTAGAGACTTTTTTTGCTTTTTCAAAAGTGTAGTTGGTTTCAATATCTCCTGCATGAATAGTTTGTGAGTTATTATTTCCACTTGAGCTTAATGTTGCTGGTTGAGAATATTTCTCTAGCAAAACAACCTTTTTTAAATTCGTATAATGTGTGAGTGCATAAAAAAGCGCACTACCTGAAATACCAGCCCCAATAATGGCGACATCATAAGTTTGTTTCATAAACGACCTCCTAAATTTAGATTTTGGGAATATTGAGATTGCAATAACATTTCCACTTCACAAAAATGCTCTTGGATACTTTGATCGCTTATTTTTGGAAGTTCGTGCTCTGTAACCTCGCGATTAACATATAAAACCTTTTTGGCATAGCCTAATAAAATTGAAATATCATGACTAATTATAATTATAGTCTTTTCTTTATTGATTTTTTGCAATAAATCATAAATTTCTCTTTGATTTTTTTGATCTACACTGGCTGTTGGCTCATCTAAGACCAAAAAATTTGGATTTCCACACAATGCTCTTGCAATTAAAACCCTTTGTCTTTGTCCGCCGGAGAGTTCTCCGATTTTTTTATGAGCATAAGCTTCCAAATGGAACTGCTCTAAAAGTTCTAAAGCAAGCTTTCTTGCGTTTTTGGGTAAGAATCCTCCCAAAAATCCTGGTTTTAAAAATCCCATCATAACAACTTCTAGAGTTGATATGGGAAAATGACGATTTAAAAAAGTGTTTTGTGGGACATAGCCAACGCGTAATGTAGGGCTTTTAATAATCTTGCCTTCTGTTGGCTTTAATAACCCTATTAAAAGGCGCGCTAGTGTGCTTTTTCCACCACCATTTGGTCCAATAATAGCCCAAAAATCACCTTCATAAATTGTCCAATCCACATTATACAAGATTCGTTCTTTGGTGAAAGAAAAATTAACATTTTTATACTCAATTATTTTGTGAGAGTTACTATTTTGCATAATTAGCCTTGTCAAATAGATTTCTCATTCCATAAATGCGTTTAATTAATAATGTATTTTGATTGATTCCCTTGGTATTTTCGCCAATGTTTAGTGGAGTAAGGGCAATTTTACCAATAATACTCCTGCCTTCTTCTCCATTTTGAAGTGTTTTTAAGCCCCAAATATCATGCAATACAAAAATCTCTCCATCAAAACTTCCCACATAAAGCATAATATGCCCTTTCATTCCAAGCAAAGTAGCAAAAGGAATGGCATTGTTTTGGATAAAAAGCTTTTTTTGATTAGGATTCATTTGGCTTAAATCAAAATAAAGAGATTTATTTAAATTATTTGGGAGAATCTGAGCTTGTGAGTTTCTTTGGAGATAGAATCCAAAATTACCAAGAGTATCCCTTAGAAACATTGAACAATCGCGATTCCCAAACATTCCACCCCAACCATATTTCTCACCCATAAGATTTTGAGCAAGGGAAGCGTAATTTTTTGAGGAAAAAGGCATGGGAAATCTAGTAAAATCCTGGCTGTGGAGATGAATTTTTATTTTTTTGGCATAACCCCTTTGTGTGCGTGTAAAAATGAAACTCTCATAAGCTTTTTTTGTGCTTCCAAGCAAAGGAAGTAACATGCCAATACGAGCTGTTTCTAAAAATTCTTGGTGGGTGTTATAAATGGGAATATTATCTTTTTTAGCTACTAAAAATTCTTGAGTTTGCCTAAGTTCTTGAGTTTGCTTTTGATTTAAAATTGCAATATTAAGCACTTCTATCCATCCGCTAACAAAGCCACTCTCAACAAAAGCCCATTTTTTGGACTTGGAATAATGAGTGATGAGAATGGGCGTCCCTAAGTAAATATAAGAATTTTGCCAATAATCAAAAGGAAAGCCTTCTCCTGCTGTTTTGGGGTTAAAGAATCTTGGCTTATTAGTGGGCAAAACCCTAAGGTTGCTAGATTTAGTTATAATGGCAGGTTGTTTTAAGCTAGGAAAGTTTTCAAAGTTTGCTTCTTTGGCTAATTCCTCGATTTCTGCTAAAGAATAGGGTAGTAGATTCTCACCATAACCTAAATTTGTTAAGGCTTGTTGCAATCCCCATTGAGCTTGAATAGAATCATTTTTTGGAATTTTGCTAAAAGGGGAGAAAAACTGCTGTAAATATTTATTTTTAAGATTTTTTGTGGAGGGAGGCTTGAGTGATTCAAGTGATTCATTAGAAATATATGACTGCAAATCTTGCTTGGGTAATTCAAGCTTGGGTGGTTTTGAAGCACAGCCATAAAGCAGAGCTAGAAAAAAGATAAAAGTGAGAAATCTTACCATTTAAATTCCTCATATTCTTCTTCTTTAAAACCCACAATAACTTGATGATTAGCTTCAACAACTGGGCGTTTGATTAAATTGGGTTCTTTGATTAGATATTCTTTAATCTCTTCTTCGCTAAGATTCTTATCTTTTAGGGAAAGTTTTTTATAAGTGGTGCCTTTAGTGTTAAAAAGTATTTTAAGTGGGACACTTTGGAGCCATTTTTCAAGTGTTTCTTTATTAGGTGGAGTTTTTTTAAAGTCAATAAATTCATAAGGAATCTTTTTTTGCTCTAAGAAATTTAAAGCTTTTTTAACGCTACCACAATTTTTGATTCCATAAACCTTAACCATTAAAAAATCCTTGTAAGAAAAATATAAAAAATAATTCCTGTAAATATACTAAAAACTGAATTTTTAAACCATAAAAAACATAAAATTGCAGAAAAAATTCCACCAAGTTCATAAAGCCCATAGGTTTCACTCCAAGGAGTGTTAAGCAAACTAAAAAAAATAAGGAGTGTCATAATAAAAAGCGGCATTGTATCTTGTAGGTATTTTAAAAGCTTATTATTTGTTGCATTTTTGAAAATAAAAAAAGGCAATAATCTTGTGAGGGCTGTCCCAATAGTAGCTGCTAAAATAGCGCCGATGAGATAAAATGTATCAAAATTATCTTGCATTTTCTATCCATTTTCTGCCAAAGAGCAAAATAAAGATTCCACAAAAAATGCTAAGGAGCAAAAAATATTGATTAGGGAAAATGATAAGTCCTATGACGCCTAATGATAAGCCTATATAAAAAGGTTTTTTATTAGGAGAATTTTGTAGAAGCGAAAGAGTTAAAACGCTAAAAAGAGCTGTTAGTGCAAATTCTACACCATCTGGCTTAAATCCTAAAGTATTTCCTAGAAAAATCCCGATTCCACACCCCAAAACCCAGTAGCAATGATCAAAAAAAGTAATGTAAAAATAACTTTGTTCTAGCTCTTTTAAAGAGAGATTAAAGGCAGCTTTATTGGCTTTTAAGACTGCAAAAGTCTCATCAGTTAAGCCAAAGAGAATATAATATTTGGTGATTCCAAAGTTTTTGATTTCATTGGTAATAGCAAGGGAATAAAAGAGATGGCGAATATTTAATAAAAAAGAAGCAATGGCTATTTCTAGGAATCCGGCATAAGAAGCAATAAGAGAAACAAGTAAAAATTGCCCAGCACCTGTAAAAACCAAAATAGCAATTAAAACACCATAATACCAATCAAGCGATAATTCTTTGGAAAATAAAATACCAAAGGCAATTCCAAGGGGTAAATACCCCATTAAAACAGGCAATGATTGAATAAAACTTCGATAAAACACCTAAAAACCTCAAGAATTTATAAGAGAGCGCAATTATAGCAGAATTTATGCTCTAAAAAATATTCCATTTTGTAGAATCTTTAAAATTGAAAAATGTTTAAAAATATAGTAAAATCAATCTTTTGGAGAAGGAATGAAAAAGCACAAGTTTGGGATTTTATTAGCAGCAACAAAAGATTCAAGCTTTACCTTAGGCGTTATGATTGCCAACATTAAGGATAAAATGGGTAGTTTTGTTGATGTTTTTTATATTGTTCATGATGGATTTAGCCCAAAAGATAAAGAGGCAATGGAAAGATTGGCTCAAGATAGCAAGGTGGTTTTTTGTGAATTCACACAACAAACTTTTTTAGATAATTTTAAAAAATTCAATCAGAATAATTTAAAAATTGATTTTTCTTGCTCTAGGGGTTTTTTGGGGCGTTGGACGCATATGGTGTATGCGTGTTTTGAAATTTTTAGATATTTAGAAGAATGTGAAAATATTTTATATTTGGATTTTGATATTTTGCTTTTAAAGGGATTAGAGCATTTACTTAAGCTTAAAGAATCAGGAATTACAATAGCAGCAGAAAGAGGCAAAAAGCAGCTTAAAGAAGTGTATCCTAATTATAATGGAGAGTTTAGGGATTTTAGAATCTACCGCTCACCGATTATCTTTGTAAATGATTCTTTGATTAATCCTGCGGAATGTTATGCTTTTGTTTATCAAAAGAGTATTGGAGTGGGACTTAATGATCAGGGGGTTTTGTCTTTGTTGATATTTGAAAAAAGTATTAAGGCAAAGGACTTGGGGAAAGATTATGTAGGGAGTGTATTGTGGATAGCTAATGATGATTCATATTTTATTCATTCTTATGGGAGAGAAAATCGATTTTGGAATAATCAGCTTTGTTATCAAATATGGAGAGAATGGGGTGAGTATTATGAGGTTTGGCTTAATCAAGGCGGTTTGCCTTATTTAAAGGGGTTTGTTGCTAAGACAACTTATGGATATGAGAGAGTGCGATTTTCCTTAGCTTATAAAGTGGGTTATGCGATTGTGGAATGCTATTATCAAACAAGCAAAATAAAATACCTAAAATTACCCCTTAAAATAGCACAAGTGATTTTAAAGCATAAAAGAAAACTAAGAGAATATCGTAGAATCTGTAAAATATCTCCCCATTTAAGATTACCTATGTTTTGTCAATATGAAGATTACCAAAACGCTTTAAAAGAAAAACAAAGCATTCCTTACAAGCTAGGTGAAGCTGTTTTGGAGTTTTGTAAGGAATGGTGGAAATGCAATATCATAAAATTATATCGCAAGATTTATCTTATTAAAAAACAGGCTGCGAAAAAATCCTAGCTTTTTCAAAAGGATTCATATCCTAATAAAATACATTTGTCAAAAAAGGGTAAAACACACATTGCGTAAAATTCTCCTCCAATGCCAATATCTTTGAGTGTTTCATAATATTTAATATCAAATTGAAGATGAGAGTTCCTTTGTGTTGAGATTCCAATGCCACTTAATTCATTAAAATAAATAAAAGATGTAATTTTTTCATGAATTAAAACCAAAGAATATTGCACTGCCATTTTTTCTTTTTGATTTAAGAGATGATAAGAATCAATGCTTACAAGGTTTCTGCCACGGAATTTTACATAGTTTTTTTGCAAACTTTGTGTATGGACTTGTTGATAAAAATTAGCTAAATCCAGACAAAAAGCAGGATAAAATAAAATCGCCCCCAAAAGAGCAATTTTTCTAAAGGGTTTGAAGGATAGCATCAAAGCTTTCAAAATAGATTCTTTTGGCTTCACTAAGTGTGATTGAAATATTGCCAATTTCAATCTTTTCACCCCCTAATGTTGCAATTTTTTCTAAATGCAAATTAGAGTTTTCAAGCAAATTTTGCAAAGTTGAAACATTTTTGGAATCTAGAGCAATTAAGACTTGCGTAGGAGATTCACCAAAAAGTGCTTGATTATCAAGAGTTTGAATACTTTTGCAACCAATATTGCCTTTAATACAAGCCTTAGCTAGAGCAATGGCTAATCCACCTTGATAAATATCAACAGCTGCTTTTAAGATTTTGTGTTCTTTTGCACTAGCTAATACACTCCACAAAAACAATTCATCATTAAGATTAATAGATGAAATTTCACCTTTAATGCTGTTAGCAAAATATTTTGCAAAAAGACTAGCGCCAAATTGTGGAGTAGTATTTTTAGATTTAAGCAAATAAACTTCAGTGTCTTCTTGATTAAATTCACTGCCTAAGAGATGATAAATATCATCAATAACTCCAACTCCTGCAATACTTGGAGTGGGGTAAATATCGCTATTATTAGTTTGATTATAAAGGCTTACATTTCCGCTAACTACAGGAGTATTAAGGGTTTTGCAAGCTTCTTTAATGCCCTCACAAGCTTCCTTGAATTGCCACATTACTTCAGGATTTTCTGGATTTCCAAAGTTTAGACAATCTGTAATAGCCAGAGCCCTTCCACCTCTTAGAGCAATATCTCGACCGACTTTTGCAACGGCTTGTTTGGCACCTTCTTTGGGGTTAAGATAGCATAATCGGATAGGACAAGCCACGCTCATTGCTATTCCTTTGCCATTTTCTTTAACCCTAATTG
The DNA here is from genome assembly GCF_023646285.1 of Helicobacter colisuis. Taxonomy (NCBI): domain Bacteria; kingdom Pseudomonadati; phylum Campylobacterota; class Epsilonproteobacteria; order Campylobacterales; family Helicobacteraceae; genus Helicobacter; species Helicobacter colisuis. The sequence goes on from NZ_JAMOKX010000003.1 coordinate 163,876, forward strand.
CACTTGCGCCACCACTTCCAATTTTTGTTAGAGTATTAGTTTGAACTGTGCTATCATATTGCTCATAAACCCAAGCTTTATCGCTGACATCAGGACTTTGAAGGAGGGTTTTAAAAACTTCATTAGAATCTAATTTTTGGAGTGCTTCTTGATTAAGCGATTCTATATTGTTAAGATAAGTTGGATTCTCACTCACAGGTCTTTTAAGAATCGGTGATTTTTCGCTCAAAGGAGCTATTGGGATTTCAGCGCATTTTTCATTATGCCAATATAGCTCCATTTTGCCACTATTAGTAACTTCACCCACAATGGCGCAATCCAATTCCCATTTTGTAAAAATCTCTAAAATTTCTTTTTCGCAACCTTTTTTAGCACAAATCAACATTCTCTCTTGCGATTCGCTTAGCATTAATTCATAAGGCGTCATATTGGCTTCGCGAGTAGGGACTTTATCAAGATGCATAACCATACCACTTCCGCTACGCCCTGCCATTTCAAAGCTAGAACTTGTAAGTCCTGCTGCACCCATATCTTGAATCCCAACAATTAAATCTTTTTTGAATAATTCCAAACACGCTTCTAAAAGTAGTTTTTCAGTAAATGGATCACCCACTTGCACGGTAGGACGCAAAGATTTAGAATCTTCATTAAAGCTATCAGAGCTCATTACCGCACCACCCAAACCATCGCGTCCAGTTTTAGAACCTACATAAATAACAGGATTCCCAATTCCTTCAGCCTTGCCATAGAAAATTTCATCGTTTTTAACAATTCCTAAAGTGAAAGCATTAACCAAAATATTGCCCTCATAGCAATCTTCAAAGCTCATTTCACCACCAATAGTTGGCACCCCCATACAATTTCCATAACCTCCAATTCCTGCGACAACTCCGCGTAATAAATAGCGGTGTTTTGCCCCTGTGGAATCTTTTTTGGTGATATTGCCAAAGCGAATAGAGTTAAGACTTGCAACAGGTCTAGCGCCCATAGTAAAAATATCGCGCATGATTCCGCCAACTCCCGTGGCAGCACCCGCATAAGGCTCAATAAAGCTAGGGTGATTATGGGATTCCATTTTAAAAACCGCCCCATAACCCCCACCAATATCAATAATTCCTGCATTTTCTCCTGGACCTTGGATAACCCAAGGTGCGCGTGTGGGGAATCCATTGAGATAAATTTTGCTAGATTTATAGCTACAATGTTCGCTCCACATAGCAGAAAAAATCCCAATTTCTACCAAATTAGGCTCTCTTTTTAGGATATTGAGAATATTTTGATAGTCTTCTTGGGTAAGTTTATGTTGCCTTAGAATCTTTTCTAAATTTTCCATGCCTTTTCCTTAGTTGTTTTAAAGTGAGTATTTTTTACAAAAAAAACTTTTATAAATGAAAGTTTATCAAATTGTCCTTTAAAGTATGGATAAACTAAGATTGAGATAAAGTTATTTTTAGTAGAATAGTGAGTATTTTTTAAAAAAATGGTCTAAAAGGAATTAAGGAGAAAAGACAAAATGAAATACATCAAGTTTTTCAAGGAATTAAATAATAGAGATGTGCCTGTGGTGGGCGGTAAGAATGCAAGTATCGGAGAAATGTTTCAAGAGCTTGTGCCTATGGGGATTAAAGTGCCTAATGGTTTTGCAATTACAAGTGAGGCGTATTGGTATTTATTAGATAGTGGTGGAATCCGAGAAAAAATCAAAGAATTACTTGAGGGAATTGATGTAACAGAGATTGATGTTTTAAATGTGCGTTCTAAAAAGATACGCGATATGATTTTTGGCACTCCATTACCTACGGACTTAAGGGAAGAAATTTTGGAGGCTTACAAGATTTTAAGTCAAGAATACAATATGGAAGAAGCCGATGTGGCAGTAAGAAGTTCGGCTACAGCAGAGGATTTACCTGATGCTTCTTTTGCAGGACAGCAAGACACTTATTTGAGCGTTCAAGGACAAACTGAACTTATTCATTATATTAAATCTTGTATGGCATCACTTTTTACCGATAGAGCGGTAAGCTATCGTGCTTCTAGGGGATTTGATCATTTTAAAGTCGCTCTTTCTGTTGGGGTGCAAAAAATGGTGCGATCAGATAAGGGAAGTTCTGGGGTAATGTTTAGTATTGATACAGAAACTGGCTTTAGAGATGCAGTTTTTATTACTTCAGCTTGGGGTCTTGGGGAGAATGTTGTAGGTGGAACTGTGAATCCTGATGAATTTTATGTTTTTAAACCAGCTCTGGAGTTAGGCAAACGACCGATTCTAAAAAGACAACTAGGGTATAAAAACATTAAAATGGTCTATGCTGCACCTGGCGCTAAACATCCTACTAAAAATATTGAAACTACAGAAGAAGAACTTAAAAGTTTTTCTTTGAGTGATGAAGAGGTTTTAACTCTAGCGCGTTATGCGGTTTTGATTGAAAAACATTATACAAAAGAGGCAGGAGAATACCGCCCTATGGATATGGAATGGGCAAAAGATGGCAATAGCGGTGAAATCTTTATTGTCCAAGCGCGACCCGAAACGGTGCAAAGCCAAAAAATGAAGAAACAAAATAATACTTTAGAAAAATACTTCTTTAAAGATAAAAGTGAAAAAGAGATTTTACTAAGTGGAAAAGCCGTGGGTGGAAAAATTGGAACAGGAAAAATTCGTGTTATTGATAATATTGCTAATATGGGCGAGTTAAAAAGAGGTGAAATTCTTGTAACAGATAATACTGATCCAGATTGGGAGCCTGCTATGAAAAAAGCAGCAGCTGTGATTACAAATCGTGGGGGTAGAACTTGTCATGCAGCTATTGTGGCAAGAGAAATTGGAGTGCCTGCGATTGTTGGCGCAGTTGGAGCAACAGAAAAACTAGAAACTGGTATGGAAGTAACGGTTTCGTGTGCTGAAGGGGAAGATGGATTTGTTTATAATGGAATCTATGAATATGAGGTTGAAAAAGTTGATTTAAGCTCATTAGAGCAACCTAAGACAAAAATCTATATGAATATTGGGAATCCTGAAAAAGCCTTTACTTTTTCTATGATTCCAAATAATGGTGTTGGGCTTGCAAGAATGGAATTTATTATTAATAACTATATTAAAGCTCATCCACTTGCGCTAATGGATTTGCATAATGGAAATAAAGAATTTGATGGTGTTGAGGGCGTAAAAGAGATTATGTCTGGTTATGCTAATCCTAAGGATTTCTTTGTAAAGAAAATTGCTGAGGGTGTGGGAATGATTGCAGCAGCATTTTACCCTAAGCCTGTTATTGTTAGGACAAGCGATTTTAAATCTAATGAGTATTGTCGTATGGTAGGGGGGAAAGACTATGAGCCACACGAAGAGAATCCTATGCTTGGTTATCGTGGCGCTAGTCGGTATTATTCTGAACAATACAGACAAGCTTTTGAGTGGGAATGTCAAGCTTTAGCAATGGCGCGTAATGAAATGGGATTTTCTAATATGAAAATTATGATTCCATTCCTTAGAACTCCAGAAGAGGGTAGAAGAGTTTTAGAGATTATGCGTAAAAATGGATTGGTGCAAGGCGAAAATGGATTGGAAATTTATGTTATGTGTGAATTGCCAGTGAATGTAATTATGGCAGATGAATTTTTACAACTTTTTGATGGTTATTCAATTGGCTCAAATGATCTTACGCAATTGACTTTGGGTGTTGATAGGGATGGAGAGCTTGTTAGCCATGTTTTTGATGAAAGAAATCCTGCGCTTCTTAAAATGTTTAAAATGGCAATTGATGCTTGTAAAAAACATAATAAATATTGCGGAATCTGTGGGCAAGCACCTAGTGATTATCCAGAAATTGCAGAGTTTTTAGTGGAAAATGGAATCACTTCTATTTCATTGAATCCCGATTCTGTGATTGAAACTTGGGATCGAATTGTAAAACTTGAAAAGAAACTTGGAATCTCTTAATATACCTTTATAAAATGCACATTTTGTGCGTTTTATAAAAATTCTATCTTTTGCTTCTTGTGCTAAGTAAAATTTAAAGCAATATGTTAAAAAATAATTCTAGTGGTTTTTTGTGGAGAAAACTTAAGAAAAAATATTATTAATAAGTTATTTTTTTATCTTAGATTGCTTTTATAATAAAAATGTATAATGTTTGGTTTTGAAATTTGCGCTAAAGGATGTTTTTGAAACTGGCAGTTTTTGATTTTGATTCTACACTAATGGATGGAGAAACTATAAATTTACTAGCAAAAGCCTATGGAAGTGAGCAACAAGTAAGCGAGATTACCAAAGAAGCTATGGCGGGAAAATTGGATTTTTACCATAGTTTAAGAAAACGCGTAAAGACTTTGGAGGGAATGCCACTAAAGCAGGTTTGTGAAGTTTGTGAAAATCTTACTTATAATCCTGGTGCTAAGGAAATTATTAGTTTTTTAAAGGAAAATGGTTATAAGGTGGTGGTGTTTAGTGGGGGGTTTGATGAAGGGGTGAGTGCAGGGCAAAAAGCACTTGGCTATGATATTCATTTTAGTAACACTTTGCACCACAAAGATGGACTTTTAACAGGAAAAGTTGGTGGAGAGATGATGTTTTCTTACTCCAAAGGGAGAATGCTTGAGAAGATTCAAGTTTTGCTAGGTGTGGATTCATCTAATACTCTTGTGGTTGGAGATGGGGCTAATGATCTTTCAATGTTTCAATATGCGCAAAAAAAAGTGGCATTTTGCGCCAAAGAAGTTTTGAGAGAGGCTGCAAATATCATAATTGATACAAAAGATTTGTCATTAATAAAAAATTATCTATAAGGAACAGCAATGCAAAATAATATTTTTTTTTCTTTGTGGTGTGATTTTATTGAAAGAGATTTTTTGGAAAATGATTTTATCAAAATGATTGAGGGTGGAATTATTGAAGGGGCGACAAGCAATCCTGCTATTTTTCAAAAATCTTTTTTAGAAGCGAGTTATAGAGAACAAAAAGAATCCCTAAAGGGCGAAAATCCAAAAGAGATTTATGAGGCTTTAGCAAAGAGTGATATTCAAAGGGCTGCAGAACTTCTTATGCCAATTTATACTAATAATACAAATGACGGCTATGTGAGTATTGAAGTTGATCCTAATTTGTGTCAAGATTCTAAGGGAACTATTGAAGAGGGTGTTAGGTTGTTTAAAGAGATTGGCTATCCTAATGTAATGATTAAGATTCCAGCCACTAAAGCAGGATTTGTTGCAATGGAGGAATTAATCTCCCAAGGGATTTCGGTTAATGCGACTTTGGTTTTTACAAAAGAACAAACCATTGGATGTATGGAGGCTTTTAAAAGGGGGTATGAGAATTTCAAAAAAATAACAAAAAAAGAATCTAAGGATTTCCCAAGAGCGGTGGTGAGTATTTTTGTATCAAGATTTGATAGAAAATGCGATTCTATTTTAAAGGATAATGGTATTCCTGTGGCGACTTTAGGCATTAAAAATGCGCAATATTTGTATCGTGTTATTAATGATTATTCTTTGCCTTGCGTGAGAGCGCTTTTTGCAAGCACAGGTGTAAAAGATGATAGTTTAGAGTCCATTTATTATATTAGAGAGCTTTATCATCAATATGCTATTAATACTGCACCATTAGCAACCATTGAAGCTTTTATGAAAGTTGAAGCCTTGGAAGAAGCTTATTTACCAAGCTATGAAGAATTAGAAGAATATTTTAAGGTGGTGGCAGATGCTGGTGTAGATTTGCAAAAAGTTTCTAGTGAGTTATTAGAGCAAGGATTAGAAGACTTTAAAAATGCTTTTGCAAAAATTTTAGAGAGTTTGTCTTAATTTAAAAGAAGTTTCAAGAATTTTAGCTATAATTGCAGGTTTTATTTTATTTTTAAGGATTTTTAAATGTTAAGTGGAATAATTAGAGAGAGTATTTCAAAAGCAGATACAAAGGCTTTAAGAAAAAATGGTTATCTAATTGCCAATATCTATGGTAAGGGTAAAGAGAATATTCATTGTGCGTTTAAACGCAATGATTTTATCCGAGAAGTTAAAAACAAAACTGATTTGATTTTTGAAGTAGAAGTTGGCACACAAAAATATCCAGTTGTTATCCAAGAGTATCAAAAAGATCCAATTACTAGCGAAATTATCCATGTGGATTTGATGCTTGCACAAAAAGGTGTAGAAGCAAAATATTCTGTTAAGGTGAGAATCGAAGGTGTCGCAAAAGGACTTAAAAACAAAGGTGTTTTGATGATTTCCAAAAAACGCATTAAGGTTAAGGCTACTCCTGAAAATCTACCTAAAGATTATGAAATCAATGTAACAAACTTGGATGTGGGTGATGTTGTATTGGTGCGTGATTTACCGCAAAACAATGGTGTTAAAATCGTAGAAAGAGATGATGTTGCAATTGTTGGTGTGATTAAATCTCGCTAAAAAATGTTTTTAATTGTAGGCTTAGGTAATATTGGCGAAAAATATAAAAATAATCGCCATAATATCGGCTTTTGCGTTGTTGATTCTTTGATTGCTTCTTTAAATGCTACTAAGCAATCTAGTAAAGATTTCTTTGGGGAGCTTTATAAGACTTCCCAAATCCTTCTTTTAAAGCCCTCAACTTTTATGAATCTTTCTGGAAAATCAGTTTTAAGTGTTAAAAATTTTTATAAAATAGACAAAATACTTGTGATTCATGATGATCTTGATTTGCCTTTTGGGGCAGTGCGATTTAAATTTGGCGGAGGCAGTGGCGGACACAATGGCTTAAAATCCATTGATGAATTGTGTGGTAAAGAGTATTATCGTTTGCGTTATGGGATTGGAAAACCCCTTTTGAAAAATCAAGTGATTGATTGGGTTTTAGGGGATTTTAGCAAAGAAGAATCAATAAAAAATGAAGAAATAATTAAACATTGCATTAAACCAGCATTGGAAATAGCAAAATTAGAGAATCCAAGTGAATTGGCAAACAAAATTTCTAGTCTTTATACTTTAAATCCAAAAGATAAATAAATGAATTTATTTTCGCGTTATATTATTACCTTATATTTAAAGTATTTTTTTATTCTTTTTGTATCGCTAGAATGTTTTTTTGTTTTAATTGATTTGGTGAAATACCTTGACGAATTGCCACAATCTGCAAATTTAATAGTTTTGCTCATTTTTTATGATTTTGTCTATGCAAGCAATTATATTTTGCCTCTTTCTTTGGTGTTGGCTCAGATTGTCTTAGTGATTTCTATGTTAAGAAATTCGCAATTTACAGCATTTTTAGCACTTGGATATTCAAAGCTTAGAATCTTTTTGCCTATTTTTATGGTGTCATTTTTGATTACTTTATTATTTGTCTTACTAAATGCAACTCCTTTTGCTTATGCTAAAGAAAGGGTGGATTTGATTATTGAGCGCGGATATTTGGGAAGTTACAAAAATGATTTATTTATCAAATACAATGATAATTATATTTATTTTGAAAAAGTTTTTCCTCTTTTAAAGACTGCAGAAAATGTTAAGGTTTATGAAGTCTTTAATAAGCAAGTTATTAAAATTATTGAAGCACCTAGAGCTGTTTTTATTCAAGATAAATGGAGATTGGAGAATGCTAAAATTACCACTCTTGATTCTAATCTTGAAATAGGCAAGAATCCTCTTAAAATTGAAGAGCAAAAGACTTATGAAACACTACAAGGCTTTAAACCTAAGATTTTAGATAATATCTATGAAAAGCAAGGTAGTATTTCTATTGTTGATGCATTAGAAGCAATTTGGCTTTTAAAAGAGCAGGGGGTTAATACTCAAAAACTTCGTAGTTCTCTTTATAGTCTAATATTTTTTCCATTTTTTGCTCCCTTGGTGATGGTGTGTTTGGCTAGATTTACTCCAAACTCTAATCGTTATGCAAATATGAGCGGTATTACTTTGGGAATGATTCTTGGAGTTTTGATTGTATGGGGTGTATTTTTTAGTTTTTCTAGGCTCTCTATGAGTGGTTTTTTATTGCCAGAAGTTAGCATTATTTTGCCTATTGGAATTTTGGGTTTAGTGAGCTTATGGCTATTTTTAAGGTTATTTAAAGAATAATTAAAAAGGAGAAAATATGACGGCATTATTAAGTGTAAGTGATAAAAAAGGTATTGTTGAGTTTGCAAAAGGGCTTGTGAGCTTGGGTTATGAGATTTTATCTACAGGTGGAACTTTAAAAATCTTAAGAGAAAATGCGATTGAAGCACTAGAAGTGAGTGAATACACACAAAGCCCAGAAATGTTTGATGGGCGCGTTAAGACATTGCATCCCAAGATTCATGGTGGAATATTGCATAGGCGTAATAATCAAGATGATAAACAAAAGGCTTTTGAATTTGGGATAAAAGACATTAGTTTGGTGTGTGTGAATCTTTATCCTTTTAAAGAAACGATTGAAAAAACAGAGGATTTTGGGGAAATTATAGAAAATATTGATATTGGTGGTCCATCAATGGTTAGGGCAGCAGCCAAGAATTTTGAATCAGTATTGATTGTAACGGATTGCAATGATTATGAAAGGGTGCTTGAAAAGCTTAAAGACAAGCAAAATACTTTGGAGTTTCGTCAAGAGTTAATGATTAAAGCCTTTGAGCACACAGCAGCTTATGATTGTATGATTGCAAATTACATGAATAAACGTTTTAATCATGGCTTTGGCAAGAATCATTTTATTGCTGGGAGACTTGTAAGTCCTACAAGATATGGAGAGAATCCTCATCAAAAAGGAGCATATTATGAATTTGGCAATTTCTACTCTAAGCACTTTAGAGCACTTAAAGGTGAGATTAGTTTTAATAATCTAACAGACATTAATAGCGCAGTTAAAATTGCTTCAAGCTTTGAAGATAAGCCTTGTGTATGTATTGTCAAACATGGGAATCCTTGTGGTTTTGCAATGAAAGAAAATGTCTTAGAATCATATGTTGCAGCTTTGAGATGTGATAATATTTCTGCTTATGGCGGTGTTGTTGCAGTTAATGGCGAAGTGGATGTGGATTTGGCTAATGAAATTAATAAGATTTTTATTGAAGTGTTAGTGGTGCCAAGTATCACAGAGGAAGCTTTGAGTGTTTTTGAAAATAAAAAAAAGATTAAAATCTTTGTTTGTGGTGGAGAGAAACTTTGTTTTCCAAAAGATGGGCAAGATTTTAAACATATTGAAGGAGGATTTGTTTTACAAGAAGCAGATAGCGTAGCGGCTAATGAAGTAGAAAATGCAAAATGCGTTAGTCAAAAACAAGCTACTAAAGAGCAAATGAAAGATTTGGAAATCGCCTATAAGGTGGCAAGCTTAGTAAAATCAAATTGTGTGGTATATGTTAAAGATTCTGCTATGGTAGCTGTTGGAATGGGAATGACAAGTCGCGTTGATGCTGCAAAGGCTGCCATTAGAAAAGCAGAAGAAATGGGAATTGATTTAAGGGGTTGTGTGTTAGCAAGTGAAGCGTTTTTTCCTTTTAAAGATAGCATAGAGGAAGCTTATAAAGTTGGTGTGAGTGCTGTGATTGAGCCAGGAGGAAGCATTCGCGATGAAGAGGTGATTGAATGTGCAAATCAAAAAGGTATGGCACTTTATTTTAGTGGATTTAGACATTTTTTACATTAAGATTAGCAAGATAATCGGGGTAGCTGCAGTGCTGACAAAGCTCCTCGATTCTCACTCCATTTTTAAAACCTTCAACTAGCTTTTTTAGGCGTGGATTTTCTAGAATCTTTAGCATTGAATCTTGAAAGAGATTGCCAAAATTAATCACTCCTTTAGTATCAAAACAACAAGGCACTACATCACCATTGCACAAAATACCAAGCTGCTTACTACCACCATAGCAAAACCCATTTTGTGAGATTATTTGAGATTCTAAGCTAACCCATTCAAAAAAAGGCTGCTCAAGTAGATGGATTTTGTAAGCTAAGCGCGTTTTTGGTGTTGTAATGGGAGTTTGAAAAAAATTATACAAAACTTGATAGATAGGGGAATTTTTAAGCGGTGGAGTAAAATCTTTTTTGAGATTCCAAAGCCTTAAATTAATAAATTTTTCACTTTTTATTGCTTGGTGCTTGAAGAGCAGAGCTAAGATAGGGCTAAGATAGGATTTAAGATTAATTTGTTTTTTTTGATAAAGAGAGCTTGTGAGCGAAATGTTAATTTGATGAACGCAAGAGTTTTGCAAAAGAAGATTGATTTTTTTGTTATTTAGGTAAAAACCGCTAGTTGTAATGTCAATTTTAAGTTGATAGGTTGTTGCGATTTTAAGATATGATTCAAGATTATCAAGTGTTAGTGGATCTCCCAAAATATGCAAAGCGCACAAATGTGTAAAAGGAGCAATTTCACTGCATATTTTTTCAAAATTTTTTAAATCCATAGAATCTTTGGCTTTGTTAGGTGTGCAAAAGGAGCAAGAAAGCCCACAAAAATTTGTGATTTCAATAAAAATTTTTTGAAAGGGCTTCACTATTCGTTACGCAAAACTTCCAAAGGATTAATTTGAGTAGCTTTTTTGGCTGGATAATAAGAAGAAAAGAAAACAATCGCAAAAGAGCCACACAAAATTAAAAATAAATCAAGCAAGGAAAGTTCTAAGGGTAGTTTTGAACTCCCATAAACATCTGCAGGTAGTGAAATAATAGGGAAGCTTGAAAGCAAGTAAAGAATGATAAAAGCCAAAATACTACCACAGATAATGCCGCTAACACCTATGAAATTTCCCAAATAAAGAAAAGTTTTTTGGATTTCTTTAGAGCTTGCTCCCATAGTGAGCAATAGGGCAATTTCTCGCCTTCTATTCATAACAGTCATCAAAAGAGAGCTGATGATATTAAGAGAAGCCACTAGAATAATTAGCATTAAAACAATAAATAGTGCGCGTTTTTCTAGCGCTAAGGCTGCAAAAAAGTTTCCATTTTGTTCCCACCAGCCAACGATTCGCATTTGCGGATATGATTCTTGGAGAGAAATAATATCTTTTTGTGGATTGTTGGAGTGAATGTGAATGCCATCATAAGTATCTTGAGGGAGATTTTTGATAATTTGCATTGCTTCAAGGCTGGTATAAATATAGCCCTTATCATAAGCAATCAATCCTGATTGAAAGAAGCCATCTACCACAAAGCGCTTCATAGTAGGGCTTAGTTGGATTGCATTGGGAATAAAATCAGTAAAAATCAAAAGTAAATTTGATTGATAATCAAGCCCATAAGAATCTTTAAGGCTTTTGCCAATAATCACACTAAAGATTTCTTTGGATTGATTTTGGTGCTGTTGGGATTGGAGATAGGCTTCTTTAAAAATGGGATTAATTTTGCTTTCAAGATTAAAATCCACTCCAAAAACCATAGCACCTTCCATACGATTCCCTATTTTTGAAATCGCTTGAGTTTGGATAAAGGGGCTAAATTGTAGTTGCGGAAAATTGTTTTGCAAATCTTCTAAAGTTTTTTTGGTGATTTTTTCTGGACTACCTTGAATCATAGTGAGTGGATAATTCATAATAAAGAGTTTGCGCTCAAATTCTTTGTCAAATCCATTCATAAGTGCCATTGCAACAATTAAAACCATAACTCCAATACAAACCCCTAAAAATGCTAAAATAGCGGCAATAGAGATGAATGGCTGGTGTTTATTAAATCGTAAATAACGGAATAACAAAAAAGAAATGATTCCTTTTTGTGTCATTTGGCAAAAACTCCTTTTTTAGGACCACTCATTCCGCAACAATTTTTGTATTTTTTACCACTGCCACAAGGGCAAGGCTCATTTCTAATGGGCTTCTTTTTAAAAATTGGGGGATTTTCGTGATTAGTTTTCAAGTTTTGATTGCTATTGTTAAGCTTTTGTAGGGCGTTTTTGGCTTCCTCTTCACTCTCTTGATTTGTTTTAAGCTGCACTTTATAGAGCATTTTAATAGTAGTGTATTTGATTTGACCTACTAATTCCAAAAAGAGATTGTAGCTTTCTTTTTTGTATTCTACTAAAGGATCTTTTTGGTTATATCCACGCAATCCTATGCCAGTTTTGAGTGTGTCCATCACATATAAGTGATCTCGCCATAAATTATCTAAAGTTTGCAAATAAACAAGCTTTTCAATTTCGATTCGAGTTTGACTATCTAAAATTGACATTTTCTTATCATAAATTTGCTTCATTTTTTCATCAATTAAGGTTTCAAAGTTATTGTTTTTTTGATAGGAATCTTTTAATTCTTGGATGTCAAGTGTTACATTAAAGTCTTCCAAAGCCATAGCGCAAAGCGATTCTAAATTATCAAAATCATTAAACACTTCAGCTTTTTCTAAAAGCATTGTAATAGCATCATGGCGATTTTCAATGATTTTATGTGAGACATCTTGTGTTGGGTTTAGCAATTCATTTCTTAAGCGATAAATAGCTTTTCTTTGTTCATTTGCGACATCATCGTATTCCAACAAATGTTTTCTAGCTTCAAAATGCATACTTTCAACTTTCTTTTGGGCATTTTCTACAGATCGCGTTACAAGCTTTGATTCAATATGCTCTCCATCATCAAGCCCTAATTTATCCATAATGTTTTTAATCTTGTCACTACCAAAAATACGCAACAAAGGATCTTCTAAACTCAAATAAAATTGACTAGTCCCAGGATCACCTTGTCTTCCGCTTCTACCGCGCAATTGATTGTCAATTCTGCGCGATTCGTGTCTCTCTGTCCCTATAATATAAAGTCCGCCAAGCTCCCTTACTTCATCATTGATTTTTATATCCACACCACGCCCTGCCATATTTGTGGCAATCGTTACAGCTCCCTTGTTTCCAGCATCTTTGATAATTTCAGCTTCTTGAGCGTGATTTTTAGCATTTAACACAGAATGTGGAATTCTTTTGGATTTAAGCAAATCGTGAATCTTTTCGCTTTTTTCAATGGAAGCTGTTCCAACTAAAATTGGTTGCCCCTTTTTGTTTAATTCAATGATTTTTTCTACAAGCGCGTTAAATTTCTCCCTTTCGGTTTTGTAGATTAAATCATTCAAATCCTTTCTTTTAATAGGAAGGTTTGTAGGAATTGAGACAACTTCAAGATTGTAAATTTGTAAAAATTCACTCGCTTCAGTTTGTGCAGTTCCTGTCATACCAGCAAGTTTTTGATAAAGCCTAAAATAGTTTTGATAGGTAATATCTGCAAGTGTTTGGGATTCTTCTTTGATTTTGACGCCTTCTTTGGCTTCTAGGGCTTGATGTAATCCTTCACTAAAGCGTCTCCCTTCACTAAGTCTCCCTGTAAATTCATCTACTATAACAACTTCTCCATCGCGTAAGACATAATCTTTGTCTTTTTTGAAAAGTTTATTGGCTTTAAGGGCTTGATCTAGGTGATGAGCAAGAATCGCATTATCAACACTATAAAGATTATCAATTTCAAAAAGTTTTTCTGCGTGGTTGATTCCACTTTCTGTGAGTAGAATCACTTTGTTTTTTTCATCAATAGTATAATCTTCATTTTCTTTGAACTTTAAGGCAACATTATTAGCAATTTCATAGTTTTTTAAGACGCGGTTTGCTGGTCCAGAGATGATAAGAGGTGTCCTTGCTTCATCAATAAGAATTGAATCTACTTCATCAACGATAGCAAAATAATGCTCTTTTTGCACTTTTTGATTAAAGTCGTATTTCATATTGTCGCGCAAATAATCAAAACCAAATTCATTATTTGTTCCATAAGTAATATCACAAGAATATTGAGCTAAGCGGTGCGAATCATCATAAATTCCGCTTACAATTACTCCCACACTATATCCTAAAAATTCATAAAGTGGTCGCATTGTTTCTGCATCTCGTTGCGCAAGATAATCATTTACTGTTATGATATGCACACCCTTTCCTAGCATCGCATTAAGGCAAACAGGCAAAGTAGCAACTAATGTTTTTCCTTCCCCTGTTTTCATTTCTGCAATCTTACCTTCGTGTAAAACCATTCCACCAATAAGCTGGACATCAAAATGTCGCATATTTAAAACCCTTTTGCTAGCCTCACGCGTGATTGCAAAGGACTGATAAAGAATTTTGTTCAACTCTTCTTGTGGATTCTTGGAAGCTTGGACTTGATTTTTGAGCTCTTGAAATGAATTTTTAAGCTCTTCATCACTTAAAGTAGCATATTTTGATTCAAGCTCGTTGATTTTTTTAATTTGTCTTTTATAATGCCCAATTAACCGGTCATTTTTACTATTTAGAATCTTTTTAATTAGTGAAAACATTTACTCCAACCTTAGCTTCAATTTTTGTCTAAAGCTTTATAAAATAAAAAATAATTTCAAAAATTTTAGCATAAATGGAATTTTACTTAGATAAAATGCGAAAAATATTTTAGGTAAAGGAAAAAAATGATTTTTATTGATGCGTGTTTTGGTAGAGAGACCCCTTACACACCTGTTTGGTTTATGCGACAAGCAGGGAGATATTTAAGTGAGTATAGAGAAACAAGAAAGCAAGCGGGCGATTTTTTATCCCTTTGCAAGAATCCTAAACTAGCTTCAGAAGTTACCTTACAACCCATAGAGATTTTAGGAGTTGATGCGGCAATTCTTTTTAGTGATATTTTAGTGGTGCCAATGGAAATGGGAATGGAGCTTGGATTTTTTGCTGGAGAAGGTCCGAAGTTTGCACAAACTATTCAAAGCGATAAAGATTTAAAAGGGCTTAGTCAAGATTCGCATTTATCGCTAAATTATGTCTATGACACGATTTCAATGACGCGTCAAAAACTTGCTAAAGACAAAGCATTAATTGGATTTTGTGGAGCACCTTGGACTTTGGCAACTTATATGATAGAAGGGCAGGGAAGCAAGACTTATAATGAAACCAAAAAATTACTTTATTCTAATCCGCAATTTTTGCATAATTTACTAGAGCTAATTACACACAATCTCAAAAATTATCTTGAATCGCAGATTAAAGCAGGAGTGAATGCGGTAATGATTTTTGATTCTTGGGCAGCGGCTTTAGAGGAATCAATGTATTTGGAGTTTGGATTTGAATATTGTAAAAAAATCGCTTCTTTTATCAAGCAAAAATACCCAGAAATACCAGTTATTTTATTTCCTAAAGGAATTTCGGGCTATTTAGATAAAATTGATGGAGAATTTGATGTTTTTGGCGTGGATTGGAGTACTCCACTAAGAATTGCTAAAGGGAAATTGGGAGATAAATATGTTTTGCAGGGTAATTTAGAGCCTTGTAGAATATATGATGAAAAATCAATGCTTGAGGGCGCTAAGGAAATCTTAAATTTAATGCAAGGCAAAAGGCATATTTTTAATTTGGGGCATGGAATGCTACCAGATTTACCGCGAGAAAATGCCATTAAATTAGTTGATTTTATTCATCAATATCATTTTAAATAAAAACAATCTAATTGTAGAGGCTTCTTTAAGTGGATTGTCGCTATAATAAAATAATTTTAATTTGTAAAGGAATAGTATTTTGGAAGCATTGCGTATCATTTTTGAAAAGTTAATGTGGAATGCCCGTTTATTTATTATCTTTGCTGTCGTTCTATCTTTAATTGGAGCTATTTTACTTTTTGTTGTGGCAAGTGTGGATATTATCAAAGCAGCTAAAAATACTTTTTTGTATTATATGCATCTTTTGCCTGCAGGATCAGATATTCATACTATTTTGCTCAATACCATTATTATGGCAATTGATTTGTATTTAATTGCAGTAGTATTGTTAATTTTTGCCTTTGGATTATA
Source organism: Helicobacter colisuis (assembly GCF_023646285.1). Lineage (NCBI taxonomy): Bacteria > Pseudomonadati > Campylobacterota > Epsilonproteobacteria > Campylobacterales > Helicobacteraceae > Helicobacter > Helicobacter colisuis. The sequence goes on from NZ_JAMOKX010000003.1 coordinate 179,590, forward strand.
TGAGCTTTTTATTTGTAAAATTCAAATCAAAGATGAAAGTAGCTCTAAGGTCTTAGAGATTCATACGCTTGATCAACTCAAAGATAAATTAGCTAAAGTGATTGTAATGGCACTAATTGTAGCCTTTTTCTCTAAAGTTCTTAATATGGGAATGAAAAATACACAAGATATGTTATATTTTGCTATCTCTATTTTAGCTTTATCAATTGGTTTGTATTTTTTGCATAAAGATTCAAAGCATTAAAATGTTGTTAAGATTTTTATTGATATTTTTTCTTTACTTAAGCTCTCTAAATGCACAAGAAATTAAGGCATTGCAATCTATGCAAGCCTATTTTACTCAAAGGCTTATCACTCAAGACAACACCCTTCTTTATAAAGGAGAGTTCTTTGCTCTTGCGCCACATTTTGTGCTTTGGAAATATAAAAGCCCCATCCCCAAAGAGATTTATATTAATAAAGATTTAATGATTATCTATGAGCCAAAGCTAGAACAAGCTATTTATAGCACCTTAAAAGAGAATCTGGATATTTTAACTTTGATTAAAAAAGCCAAATTTATTAAAGAAAATCACTACATAGCAGAACTTTTGGGACAAAAATATTATTTATTCTTTGAGGAAGGCATTTTAAAGCAAATTTCTTTTGTGGATGCAGTGGGGAATTCTGTTGAGATTCTTTTTGAAAATATACAAACTAATCATTCAATTAATCCAGAAATTTTTAAATTCAAGCCAACAAGCAATCTTGATATTCTTTATAATTAACTTTTTAGTAGAAATGTGTAAAAAAATAGCAATAGCCTTTTTTTTCTCCCAAAAATTAATTTTTTTTTGACTTTTATCAAAAAGTGCATTACAATACTTAGTGATCAAGAAAATAATTTAAGGAGTGAATATGGCAACAATAACGCTAATCAATAACGAAACTGGTGAAAAATTTGATTTTGATTTAATAGAATGTACAAGAGGACCCAAAGCGGTTGATTTTAGTAAATTATTTGAAAGAACTAATATTTTTTCTTATGATCCAGGATATGGTTCTACCGCAGGTTGTGAATCAACTATTAGCTATGTTGATGGTAAAAATGGTAAATTACTTTATAAGGGCATACCTATTGAAGATATTGTAAAAAAATATAAATTTACTGATGTTGCAAAGCTACTTATTACAGGCGAAGCCCCTAAAGATGAAAAGGAATCAAAAGAATTTGATTTGGAATTGCGACACCGATCGTTTTTGCACGAAGGGTTGATTAATATTTTTAGTGCCTTTCCTGATAATGCCCATCCAATGGCAAATTTAAGTTCTGCAGTGGCAGCATTATCTACTTTTCATTTTGATCATAGGGATATGGATGATGAGGGAGACTATCAAACAATGGCGCGTAGAATCATTGCAAAAATTACTACTTTAGTAGCCTTTTCTTATCGTAATTCTATCGGAGCACCTTTGATTTATCCAGATATTGAGCGGGGTTATGTGGAGAATTTCTTATATATGTTGCGCGCTTATCCGGGTGGAAAGCTCAAACATACCTTAAATGGTAGTGAAGAGATTTCTGATCTAGAAGTTGAAGCGCTTGATAAAATCTTTATACTTCATGCTGATCATGGTCAAAACGCTTCAACAACAACCGTTCGTAATGTTGCCTCTACGGGTGTGCATCCTTATGCAGCGATTTCTGCTGGAATTAATGCGCTTTGGGGACCTGCTCATGGTGGTGCAAATGAAAAGGTTTTGGTGCAACTTGAAGAAATCGGAGATGTAAAAAATGTAGATAAGTTTATCGCACGCGTTAAAGACAAAAGTGATCCATTTAGGTTAATGGGCTTTGGACATCGTGTTTATAAAAGCTATGATCCACGCGCAAAAGCAATCAAAGCACTCAAAGATGAGCTTAATCAAAAGGGTATTAAAATGGACGCAAGATTGAGTGAGATTGCCGAAAAACTAGAAGAAGTGGCTTTGAATGATGATTATTTCAAAGAAAGAAATTTATATCCAAATGTAGATTTTTATAGTGGAATTATTTTAACAGCACTTAAGATTCCAGTTGCATTATTTACGCCAATTTTTGTTATAGGAAGAATGCCAGGTTGGTGCGCACAAGTAATGGAACATATTAAAAATCCACACGCAAGAATCACACGACCAAGACAGGTTTATTTGGGAAAATAATTTAAAAATACCCTTAGGGTAAGGGCAATTTTATTTTGGGTTTGCTAAGATACGAAAATATTTTAAAACTAGGGAATATCAATGTCTAATAAAGAGTGGAACCCACAAAGTTGGAGACAAAAGATAGCGCTCCAACAGCCCATTTACAATGATTTAGAATTTTTAAAAAGCGTTGAAGAGCAATTAAGCAAATATCCTCCATTGGTTTTTGCTGGGGAAGCACAACGCTTAAAAAGTCATCTAGCTAAGGTTTCAAGAGGTGAGTCTTTTTTGCTACAAGGAGGGGATTGCGCAGAAAGCTTTGCTGACTTTAACGCTATAAGAATCAGAGATTTGTTTAAAGTGATTCTGCAAATGGCAGTAGTTTTGACTTATGCAGGGGCTTGCCCCATTGTTAAGGTGGGGCGTTTAGCAGGACAATTTGCCAAACCAAGATCAAGTGATACAGAAACAATTAATGGAATCACTTTGCCAAGCTATCGTGGTGATATTATTAATGATATTCGATTTACAAAAGAAGCAAGGGAAGCTGATCCAATCCGAATCTTGCAAGCTTACAATCAATCTGCTGCAACTTTAAATCTCATTCGCGCTTTCGCACAAGGCGGATTGGCAGATTTAAACCAAGTGCAAAAATGGAATTTGGATTTTGTTCGTGGAGCTTCAAGTGAGCGCTATAAGGAAATGGCAGATAAAATCACTCAAGCATTAGCTTTTATGGAAGCATGTGGACTTAATTCAAGTAATACCCCAATTCTTCATGAAACTGAATTTTTTACTTCTCACGAGGCATTGTTGTTAAATTATGAAGAAGCTTTGACGCGTAGAGATCATTTAAGTGGTAAATGGTATGATTGTTCGGCACATATGCTTTGGATTGGAGAGAGAACACGCAATCTAGATGGTGCACATTTGGAATTCTTAAAAGGTGTAGAAAATCCTGTTGGAGTAAAAATTGGACCTAATGCTACAAAAGAGGACATTTTAGGAATCTGTGAGATTTTAAACCCAAAAAATGAAGCCGGAAGATTGAATTTTATCATCAGAATGGGAGCTAATACCATTAAAGATAAACTTCCAAAACTACTTCAATCTGTTAAGGGCGAGGGTAGGGAGATTGTATGGAGCATTGATCCAATGCATGGAAATACAATCAAGGCTAGCAGTGGTTATAAAACGCGCACTTTTGATAGCATTTTAGAAGAAGTTAAAAGCTTTTTTGAGATTCATAAAAGTATGGGAACTTATGCAGGTGGAGTGCATTTAGAGATGACAGGTGAAGATGTTACAGAATGTATAGGTGGTATGCAAGCTATTACTGAAGAAAATTTAGGATGTAATTATAACACACAATGCGATCCGCGTCTAAATGCTAGTCAAGCTATAGAATTGTCATTTTTGATTGCCGATGTTTTAAAGAATCGCAAAATTTAAGAAGCGATGCTAATCAATAAAATGAGTAGATTGGAAATTTTGTTGATTGGCAAAAGCACTTGGATTTGTGTGAGTTAGTAAAAGTTTTTGCCATATTGGTTTGTTATCTTGGGAAAATAAGATTGGTAAAATATTTTTATTAAATTTTTATAAAAGTTTTTTTAAAAATAGCTAAATATTATGTTATAATTTTGGCAAACTTTAAAAATCTATTGAGAGATAAGGATATTAAATGCGAATCTTGATTATTGAGGATGAAATCAGTCTTAATAAAACGATGACAGAGGGATTAAATGAGTTTAATTACCAAACAGATGTGGCAGAGAATCTAAAGGATGGAGAATACTTCATTAGCATTAGAAATTATGATTTGGTTTTGGCAGATTGGATGCTGCCTGATGGTAGTGGTTTAGAAATTATCAATCAAGTCAAAAGTAAATCTCCACGCACTGCTGTTGTGATTATTTCTGCTAGAGATGATGCTGAAAGTGAAGTTGAAGCGTTAAGAGCAGGTGCTGATGACTTTTTGGCAAAACCTTTTGATTTTAATGTTTTAGTAGCTAGAATTGAAGCTAGATTGAGATTTGGTGGCACAAACTTAATTGAAATTGAAGATTTGATTATCAATCCTGATGAAGAAAAAATTACTTACAAAGGGCAAGAAATTGAACTCAAAGGGAAGCCATTTGAAGTTTTAACGCACCTTGCAAGACATAGAGATCAAATTGTCTCTAAAGAGCAGTTGTTAGATGCAATTTGGGAAGAGCCAGAATTAGTTACACCAAATGTCATTGAAGTAGCAATTAATCAGATTCGACAAAAAATGGATAAGCCTCTAGATATTGCTACAATTGAAACTGTTAGACGAAGAGGTTATAGATTTTGCTATCCCAAAGGAGCATAAGAGGTGATTATACGCGACAAATTACTATTTCCTTTGTCGTACTTTTAATTGCCTTTTCATCTGCGCTTTATAATTATCTCTACTTTAAGGTTTATGATAACATTAAAAATGAATTACAAGCTAAAGTGCAACATATTTTAGCAAATAATATTAATTATTCAACAAAACAAACTTTTTACATTCAAAGCATAAATATTTTAGAATCTTCTACGCTACAATTATCAATTATTCCACAGAAAATCACCAATATGCAGTATATAGAAGAAGAAAAATCAAAGCAAGTCTATTATTCTATTTTAAGTCCTTACAAAAATAATAAAGCCATTAAAATCACAAAAAATATCACTAAAGAAAAGAATTTCCTAGATTATTTATTTAATGCGATAATTCTTTTGGGTTTTTTTGCTTTAATCTTGATTTTGCTTTTTGCTTTAGCGTTTTCTAGTATCCTTTATAAGCCTATTCAAAAGCTTTCATTTACCTTGCAAAGAATTAAAGAAAATGACCTTGAATTGCTTGATAGCAAAGAGCTTCCTTTGGAATTTCATCCTTTAGTTCTCTCTGTGAATAATCTTTTGGAGCGAATCAAGAATTACCTCGGCAGCCAAAAACAGCTTTTTATCGGTATTGCTCATGAGTTAAAAACTCCATTAGCGGTTATGAAAACTAAATGTGAAGTTACTTTGATTAAAGAAAGAGAAAAAAGCGCCTATATTGAAGCTTTAAAAGAGAATATTCATAGTATTAATGAAGCCAATGCAATTATTAAAACACTTTTGGATTTAGGAAGACAAGAGAGTGCCCAGTTTGAAAAATCAAGCCTAGTAGATGTCAATAAAATACTAAAAAATATTGCCAATAATTTTCAAATTTTAAGCAAAAAAGAGGGTAAAAAATTTTTAGTGGAGATTCCACAAGAAGAAATAATGATTACTTTAAAACCAACGCTTTTAATGCAAATTGTGCAGAATTTTTTGCAAAATGCTTTTAAATTCACGCCCCAAGGCAAAAGTGTGTTGTTAAAAAGTAATTTTGATAATGAAGTTTTAAAAATTATTGTGATTGATGAGGGTTGTGGGATTGATTCAGAATTAGATGATATTTATGCACCATTTAGGAGAGCGGGTAATAAAAGTGGTGCTGGACTTGGATTGTTTTTGGCTAAAAATGCAGCCAATACGCTAGGTGGAAGTATTTCGTTACAGAATCGCTTAGATAGACAGGGTAGTATTGCCACTTTTGAATTAAGAATAAGTAAATCTTGGAACAGAAATTGCTAAATATCTTGTGAAAACAAGGAGTGTTTATGCGATGGATTATTTTATGTTTTTTTATTACCTTAGCTTTTGGGGCACCAAAGGTTGAATTTAAAAATTCTTGTGTCCCTCTCTCTCAATTTTCCAATGCTCAAAAAGAAATATTATTCCGCGCTTATTTGGCGGGTAAAAATGATGGGTTTGGTTATACGCTTGCAGCAATTGCGTGGCAAGAATCTTGTGCTGGAGAATATAAAATGAATTTTCAAGATCCAAGCGCAGGGATATTTCATGCCTATATTCCTGGTGTTATTAATCGCTATCCTAAATTAAAACAAAATGGTTTCACGCAAAATATGGTTGGTGCAATGTTGGTTGAAGATGATGAATTTGCTACGCAAATTGCCATTTCAGAATTAAAATTCTGGGAGAAACAACACAAAGGAAATTGGCGTAACATTATTAAATCTTATAATAAAGGCTATAGCTGGCAAAAAAATCAACACGCTAATTTCCAAGCAGAAAAATATTATCAAAATATTACAGCTAAAGTAAAACAACTCCAAAAATATTTTCATTTTGATTTTGTCTATGAGGCTGCCACTACTCAAAAAAGTAATTTAGAACGCCCTAGTAAAAGTGAAAAAATGGGTGAATATTATGCCAATGCCTCAAAAGAAAGTGATTTTATGCTTTTACCTATTTATCAAAGAGACAATGAATTTGCAAGTCCTCTAAAGCAGAAAAAAACTATTATTCAAGATTTTGAGTTAATGGAGAGCTATTAAGAATATGTCGGTTATATTTATTTGATTGTCTGAAGCCATAAGTCTGCTGTTTTCTTGAGCTTTTCTAAATTATCGCTCGCATAAAATGTAACTTTTGAATGGGTTTTAGAAGTTTGTAGTGTGTATTTTGTTTTAAGATATTCCATAATCGCAATCCCTGAATGAATTAAAATTGATTTTTCAAGCTTGGGGAATTGATTTTGAAAATAATTGGCAATTGCTTTAGAAATTAATGGAAAATGTGTGCAACCAAGAATGATTGCATCGGGCTTTTCTATGTAGTCTTTAAAATAATACTCCATAACTGATTCTAAAATTTTCCCATCAAAAATCCCTTCTTCTACAAGTGGAACAAAAAGACTTGTTGCAAGTCCATTTATACAAGAATAACCTTGATCTTTGAGTAGTGTTTGATAAAGTTGGCTTTGAATTGTGGCTTTTGTGCCAAGCACAAGAATCTTGGCATTTTTATTTTGTAGATTATTAGTTAATGCTAAAACTCCCGGTTCAATAACGCCAATAATTGGATAATCTGTGGCTTTTTGCATCGCCCCTAAACCATGAGCACTAATGGTATTACAAGCTACAACAAGCAAATCCAATTTAAATTGTTTGAAAAAATCTAGAGCTTCTAGGGAGTATTGTATGATAGTTTCTTTACTTCTTGTCCCATAAGGCACTCTAGCAGTGTCGCCATAGTAGATAATTTCATCAAAAGCTTTGGAATCAATGAGATTTCCAAGAACGCTAATGCCACCCACTCCGCTATCAAAAACTCCAATTCTCTTTGGAATCATTTTTAATCCTTAGCGCTATCATTCATCATATTTAAAAATTCTTCATTATCTTTGGACTTTTGCATTTGTGAGTAAAGGAAAGTTAAGGCATCAATTTCATTATTCATTTGATGAATGGCATTGCGCAAAACCCATACTTTTTGAAGTTTGTCGTGTCCTAATAACAATTCCTCTTTTCTTGTTCCGCTTTTTAAAATATCCATAGCTGGATAGATTCTGCGCTCTGCAATATGTCTAGCAAGAACAATCTCACTATTGCCTGTTCCCTTAAATTCCTCAAAAATTACTTCATCCATTCTTGAACCTGTCTCAATCAATGCAGTTGCAATAATAGTAAGAGATCCACCTTGTTCGATATTTCTTGCAGCACCAAAGAAGCGCTTTGGTTTGTGTAATGCGTTGGCATCTACTCCACCACTTAGCACCTTTCCGCTACTTGGAGTTGCAGTATTATAAGCTCTTGCAAGGCGCGTAATTGAATCAAGTAAAATCACGACATCTTTGCCCATTTCTACCATTCTCTTGGCTTTTTCGACGACTAGTTCAGCCACGCGAGTGTGATTGTTAGCAGGCATATCAAAAGTAGAGCTATACACTTCACCCTTTACACTTCTTTCCATATCAGTAACTTCTTCAGGTCTTTCATCAACAAGCAAGACAATGAGTTCTATTTCGGGATGATTTTTTGTAATTCCATAAGCAAGTTCTTTCATTAGCTCTGTTTTACCAGTTCTTGGAGGTGCAACAATCAAAGCGCGTTGCCCTTTTCCAATAGGTGCAAAGAGATCCAGCATTCTTCCTGTGATTTTAAAGCTATTGTATTCAAGTCTGATTTGTTCTGTAGGGAAAAGTGGGGTGAGATTGTCGAACAAAGGACGATTCTTCATCTCTTCAGGAGATTGATAATTAATGGCTTCTACTTTTAAAAGCGCATAATACCTTTCTTGATCTTTTGGGGAGCGCACTTGCCCTGTTACAATATCTCCATTTCTTAGTGCAAAGCGCCGAATCTGCGTGCTACTCACATAAGCATCATTTTGAGATCCCGAGAAGTTTTCATCAATGGCACGTAAAAATCCATAACCTTCGCCTGTGATCTCTAAAATCCCAGTAAAGAGAATAAAACCACCTTGACTAACTTGGGTTTTTAGAATCTCAAAAATTAAGTCCTGTCGCAAAAATTCTTGAGGATTTTCAATTCCAAGTGATTTTGCAATTTCTGCGAGTTTATTGATAGGCTTAGCCCTTAAATCTTCAATGGTATAGCCTTCAACGGGAGTGTGAGTTCTCATTTTTTGATCTTTTTTGTTTTGAGACATTTAAAACCTTTATTAAATGCAAAAACTTTGCAAATTTCAGCAATTTTAAAGATAAAGTGGGGATTAAAGTAATTCTTGGGTTTCCCTTAAAATGTAGTTTTCAAAGTTTTGCAGAAATGAAATTTAGATAGAGAATTTTATTCTAAAAGCTAAGAGTTGTCAAGATAGAATCTTATCTTTTAATGCTAGATTTGATTTATAAAAGTGGCAATATGGTTTGAAAGCTAGAATAAAGCAACCAAATTCCAAAGCATAGAAAAATAATACTACAAATTTTATCAATTTTATCAAAAAGGGTATTGGTAATAAAGCGCCTAAAAAATGTCCCCACAAGAATCACGCTAAAAAAAGCCAAGGAAAGTGCAGATAAAAGAATAATAAAGCTAACTTCTAAATTATTTTGAATAAAGGGCGAGATGATAGTGGCAAAAAATAAAAAGGCTTTAGGATTAGAAAGATTAATCAATAAGCCCTTTAAATAAAGTGAAAAACTTTTTTGTTGGCTTTGGGAAAAATTAATGTGATTTTTGCTCTTTTTAAATAAAAGATAAGCAAGATAGATGAGATAGATTCCGCCAATACTGCTGAGTGCAACTTGAATAAATGGGCTATTAAAATAGCTTGTAAATCCCAAATAAATTAAACCTAAAAAAATCAACCAACCGCTAAAGATTCCTAATAAACTAATCATCCCTTGCTTAAAACCCAAGGCAAGGGTGTTTCGTAAAACAAATAAAATGTCAGGTCCTGGGATTAATGCAGCTGTAAAACCAAGGACAAAAAGCAGAGCTAATTCCATAAAATTTCCAAATATTTTAAAAATAGGGAAAATTTTGGACTTTTGGTGTGTTGCTTTGAGTGATAAGTGTTTCTAAGACAGCCATTCTTATTGCCACTCCATGAGTAACTTGTTCTAAGACTTTGCAACGCGGATCTTTTAGCATTTCATCACTAATATCAATATTACGATGAACTGGTCCTGGATGAAGCAAAATAATATCTCGCTCACCTAACATTTCTCTGGTGATACAATAATCATTAGCGTAGTCTTTTAAACTAGAATAAACGGGCAGATTGTGTCGTTCTGTTTGTGTCCTTAGGCTCATAACCGCATCAACCTCATCAATAACCTCTTTTAAATAAAGATGGTGCCTTAACTGATTTTTAGGGATAAAATGGGGTGGTCCTATTAGAATTACTTCCATGCCAAAACGACTTAAAAGCTCGATGTTGCTATTAGCAACGCGCGAACTTTTAATGTCTCCTACAATCGCGATTTTTTTTTCCTCTAAATTGCCCAAATGTTTTTTGAGTGTTAATAGATCCAAAAGAGCTTGAGTGGGATGAGCGTGTGCGCCATCACCTCCATTAACAATACTGCAAGAAACATAGCGTGAAAGAATATTTGGAACTCCTGAGCTTTTATGTCGCACAACAATAGCACTAGGACTCATTGCATTAAGATTGGCAGCGGTATCAAAAAGTGTCTCGCCCTTTGAAGTGGAGCTTCTTGAGACATCAAGTCTAACAACGCTACCGCCAAGTCTTTTGGTAGCAACTTCAAAGCTAGAAAGTGTGCGGGTGGAGTTTTCAAAAAAAATTGTGATAATAATATGATCTTTTAGAGTATTTCTCATTTTACCATCTAAAAATTGTTCGGCTAAATCCAAAATTTTTTGTATTTCTTGTTTGCTAAAATCAGTAGTTTCAATCAAATGTCGTGGCATTCTTACATCCTTGAAAAAAAGAAATTGGATTGTAGCTTTTAAACTTAAAAATATAGGCTAGATTTTAACTTTAATTTCCTTTAAACTTCCTTTGTTTTATGGGTTATTTTATGATAGAATCCGCTCAAAATATTTGACTTTAGGGTTTATTTGTATGAATATTGCGGTAATTGGGACAGGTTATGTTGGGCTTGTAAGTGGGACTTGTTTTGCTGAAATGGGAAATAAAGTGTATTGTGTTGATGCTATAGAATCAAAAATTAAAGGCTTGAAACAAGGCAAGATTCCCATTTATGAACCTGGATTAGAAGAACTTGTGATAAAAAATTATCAAAGTGAAAATTTACATTTTACCACTTCTGTGTGTGAAGCTCTAAAAAGTGCTGAAATTGTCTTTATTGCTGTTGGGACACCTATGGGTGAAGATGGTAGCGCGGATTTGCACTTTGTAATGGAAGTGGCAAAACAAATTGGGCAAACTATGCAAAAGCCATTGATTGTGGTTAATAAATCAACTGTACCTGTAGGAACGGCACAAAAAATTAAAAGTATTATTACAGAAGCACTCCAAGAGCGAAATTTGGAAATAAACTTCAGCGTGGCAAGCAATCCTGAATTTCTTAAAGAAGGTGATGCTATTAATGATTTTTTAAAGCCTGATAGAGTGATTATTGGAGTAGAAGATTCTTGGAGTAAAGAGATATTAAAAGAGCTTTATGCACCTTTTAGTAGAAATCATGATCGATTGATTATTATGGATATTAGGAGTGCTGAAATGACAAAATACGCTGCTAATGCAATGTTAGCTACTAAAATTAGCTTTATGAATGAAATTGCTAATATTTGCGAAGCAGTGGGTGCTAATGTCAATGAAGTGCGAGTGGGGATTGGCAGTGATAAGCGCATTGGATATAGCTTTATTTACCCTGGTTGTGGTTATGGTGGAAGTTGTTTTCCTAAAGATGTAAAAGCTTTAAGCAAGATTGCTTATGATGCAGGAATAAATCCTAGAATTATCAATGCAGTAGAGCAGGTTAATTTAAAGCAAAAAAAGATATTGGGTGATAAAATTATTAAGCATTTTGGCGAGGATTTAAGTGATAAAAGTTTTGGAATCTGGGGGCTTAGCTTTAAGCCTGAAACTGACGATATGAGAGAAGCTACTTCGCTTGTATTGATTAATGAGTTAATTGCGCGTGGAGCGATTGTTAAAGTATATGATCCAAAAGCAATGGAAGAAGCAAAGAATTTTTATTTCAAAGATACACCTAATCTTTTATATGCTAAAAACAAATACGATGCTTTAGACTCTTGTGATGCTTTGGTGTTAGTTACAGAGTGGAAAGAATTTAGAAGTCCTGATTTTCTGGAAATTAAGCAGCGATTAAAAGAAGCAATTATCTTTGATGGCAGAAATCAATATAATGCTAAAAGGCTTAAAGAGTTGGGATTTATTTATTATGAGATTGGAGTGAAACAATGTTAAAGGGAATGCTGTTTTTTGTGGTTTTGTTGTTTTTTGGGTGTGAAGCCAAAAAGAGCGGTTTGATACCCGAAAAATTAGAAGAATCTTATATACAAGCCACAAGAAAAACAGAGTTAATCGCCAAGGGAAACACTCAAGTGGTGGTTATCGCAACACATTTAAATGAATATGATTCTCAAAAATATTCAAGAGATGAGGGAGAAGTTTTCTTTTTGGATATTTATGAAGCCAATGGTAAAAGAAATATTTTAAAAAATGGTTATGAATTAACATTAAATAATGGCGTGAAACCTACAAAAATTATTCAATTAAAAAAAAAGGACTTAGAGGGATTAATATTGCAAAATGCAACGCAATGGGGGGAATATTATCGTATAGAGTTTCCAAAGCAAGATAAACGCACACAAGATAGATTAATGCTTATCTTATCTCACAAAGATTTTGGAGAAAATACATTAAGATTTGGTTTTAAAAAAATCACAAGACCTTAAACATGCGTTTAGACTTATTTTGTGTTCAACAGGGTTGGTTTTACTCTAGAAATAAAGCGCAAGAAGCGATTCAAAAAGGCGCTATTTGGGTTGATAATCGTGCAGTTCTAAAAAGTTCTTTTGAAGTTTTGGAAAATACCAAAGTTGAGTTGAAACAAGAAAAATACTTTGTTAGCAGGGCAGGTGAAAAGCTTTGGAATTTTTTAGAAAATAATCCCATAGAAATTGCAAATAGTATTGTGCTAGATATTGGTTCTAGCACGGGTGGATTTACGCAAGTAATGTTGCAAAAAGGTGCAAAGGAAGTTTATTGTGTTGATGTTGGCAAGAATCAACTTCATAAAGACTTAAGAGGGGATTCTAGGATTTATCTTTTTGAAGAAACGGATATTAGAAAATTCACCCCTAAAGAAAAGAACAAGATTTTTGATATTATTGTGTGCGATGTCTCTTTTATTCCCATTCAAAAAATCTTTCACTCTCTTAAAGATTTGATTGGAAATTGGCTAATTTTGCTTTTTAAGCCACAATTTGAAGTGGGAAAAGAAGCTAGGCGCAACAAAAAAGGAGTGGTGCTTGATGAAAAAAAGATACAAGAAGCCCTTTGGCAAACTATTATTTTTTTGGAAAAACAGGAATTAAAGGTTATTAAATATGAAGAATCTTCAGTTAGAGGAAAAGAAGGAAATATTGAATTTTTTATCACTTGTCAAAGAAAAAGAAAAAGCTAAGCATTTCACAAGCGTTGCTTTAGGGAAGTTTGATGGTATGCACATCGCTCATCAAGTAATCTTTAAGGCTTTAGATTATCAAGGAATGATTTTGTGTATTGAATCAAATAGGGGTGAATTGCTTCCTAAGCCTTATAGGGATTTTTATACACATTTTCCTATTTACCACCTTGCTTTGGATATTGTCAAAGAAAAAAATGATATTGAGTTTGTGGAGTTTCTTATGGAGATTCTACCTAATCTCAAACAAATAGTGGTGGGATATGATTTTCGTTTTGGGAAAAATAGAAATTATTATACTTTTGATTTAAAAAAACATTTTAAAGGTGAAGTGATTGTAATTGGTGAAGTGTTTTATAAAAAACTCTCTGTGCATAGTGGATTAATTAAAGAATTATTGATTAATGGTAATTTAAAATTAGCCAATAAGCTTTTGGGGCGTGAATTTGAAATAAGAGGAAAGATTATCAGCGGACAGGGCATAGGGAAAAAGCAGCTTTATGCCACGATTAATTTAGAAAATGATAGTTTTTTGCTTCCTCAAGAAGGTGTATATGCAGGGTTTATTCAGCTAGGCAAACAAAGTCATATAGCTCCTAAGTATCCTGCAGTTATTTTTGTTGGAAATCGTATTAGCACTGATAAGAGCTTTGCAATTGAAGGGCATTTGCTAGGCATTGAATTAGAAGTCCAAGAAGCAGAAGCCGGTTTTTATTTTTATAGAAAGATTCGAGAAAATGAATATTTTGATACTTTGGAAGCATTAAAAGAACAAATCAAACAGGACATTAACCAAGCCTATAAGCTCTTAAAAATCAAGCCAAAGGAAATTTAAATGGATAAGATTTTTACAGAATCACCACAAAAACAATTTGAATTTGATGAGAAAGTTGCAGGAGTTTTTGATGATATGCTAAGTCGCTCTATCCCGCATTATAAGGAAGTTTTATCTCTAAGTGCGGATTTTGCTTTAAAGTTTGTTAAAGAAGATTCAAACCTTTTAGACTTAGGGACTTCCACAGGTGCGATGCTAATAGAAATTGCCTCCAAGGCGGATTTTAAAGTCAATCTTTTTGGGATTGATAATTCTAGCTTTATGTTAAAACACGCTAGAAATAAATTAGAAGCTTATGGAATGCAAGCAGAGCTTATTTGTGGTGATATTTTAGAGGAAACTTTTCCTAAATGCGATTGTATTATTGCTAATTACACTTTGCAATTTATTCGTCCATTGCAACGAGAAAAATTAGTCCAAAAAATCTTTGATTCGCTTAATGATGAGGGTGTTTTTATTTTGTCTGAAAAAGTGATTTGCGAGAATAAGCGGCTTGATTACGAGATGATTGATTATTATCTTAAGACTAAAAAAAAGCAAGGTTATAGTGAGTTTGAAATCGCAAAAAAGAGAGAGGCTTTGGAGAATGTATTGATTCCTTATAGTGAAAATGAGAATAAAAAAATGTTACAAAATTGTGGTTTTAAATATGTTGAAACCTTTTTCAAATGGGTGAATTTTGCGAGCTTAATTGCAATGAAATAAAAATTAAATAAGCTATAATCTAAATTTTAAAGGATTTTAAATGCAGAGTATTGAAATGTTAAAAAAGCTTGTGAGTTATCCTACTATTACTCCAAAGGAATGTGGAATTTATAAATACATTAAAGATTTTCTCTCTGATTTTAAGGTTTTGGAATTTGAAAAGGAGGGTGTAAAAAATTTATTTTTATACAAGGAATTTGGAGAATGCAAAACACATTTGTGTTTTGGGGGGCATATTGATGTGGTTCCAGCAGGAGAGGGTTGGGAGAGTGATCCATTTATTCCTATGCAAAAGGGTGAGTATCTTTTTGGTCGTGGGGTGCAAGATATGAAAGGTGGGGTGGCTGCTTTTTTGTGTGCAATAAGGGAATTTGTAGATAAAAAAGGCTACTTTAATGGAATTTTATCTGTCTTGCTAACAAGTGATGAAGAAGGAGATGCAATTTTTGGAACAAAATATGTTTTAGAAGAATTACAAAAACTTGATTTACTTCCTAAATATGCAGTTGTTGCAGAACCAACTAGTGTTAATAGATTTGGAGATATGATTAAAATTGGTCGGCGTGGATCCATTAATGGAAAACTCACGATTTATGGAAAACAAGGTCATGTAGCTTATCCTAGCAAATGCATTAATCCAGTGGAGCTTATTGCGCCTATCTTATCTAAAATAGCAGGTTTTAATATGGATAGTGGGAGTGAGGAATTTGAGCCAAGTAAAATAGTTATTACTGATATACGAGGGGGAATGGAAGTGGTTAATGTAACTCCCAATGATTTGAAAATAATGTTTAATATTAGAAATTCTCCCCAAACAAGCTTACAAGATGTAGAAACTTATCTAAAAAATATTTTAGGAGACATACCGCATCATTTAGAATTAAAACAAAGTTCAAAGCCTTTTTTAACAAATTCAAGTAACTTTATTGTAAAAAAACTTTTAGAATCGCTGCAAAATACATTAAAAATAACACCCACTCTAAGCACAAGTGGGGGAACAAGTGATGCAAGATATTTTGCAGAATATGGTGTAAAAGTCGTGGAATGTGGAGTTTGTAATGATACGATTCATTCGGTTAATGAAAGAGTTAAAATAAGCGAAGTAGAGGAGCTAAAATCGGTTTTTGTTGAATTGCTACAAAGGTTTAATGGGGAATAAAAATGAAAAATTAAGTATTTTTGAAAGTTGCAAGGGAAATTTTTAAAGAAAGAAGCTTTGGAGATTACCTAAAGCATTTTCTTATTTGTTGCCTAGAAGCAAAAGAAAATTTAAGCTTACAAGAAAAAAAGAATTACATTGACACGGCTAATATTGCAAAATTAACAAAAGTGGGCAATAGAATCTTAAAGGTTTGTGTTGCTCTAAAGCTTTCAAAGATTATAGAGAAACTGCAAAAGATATGGTATTAAAAACCTTTGAAGCTTTGGTTGAAGCAAGTAAGAATGGAAGCATTCTTATCGTGTGCGATTATAGTGCTTGTTCTTTGGAATTATTAGGGAGAGCTCATGAATTTGAAGAGCTTAAAAAAGTGAAATAAAAATCCAAGATATGCCCAGTTTTGTTTTGGAGACTTTGATTTCAAGATTTCAGATTGCTCCTAAAGATTCTACTATTAGAGTGTATGTGCCTTGTGCGAATAGACATTACATCAAAGTACTTTGTTTGAAATTGCTAAACTTTGCTCTCAAAATATTCTTGTTAATAAAGACGCAAAATGCTGGGGATTTGTTGGTAATAAAGGCTTTAAGAAATTTTGTGAGATTTTATAATGAAAATCCAATCATTAAGGGGTGTTCTAGCTCTAGCACTTGCGAGATAGGTTTGCAAACATAAAAAGAGTTTAGCAACATTATTTGCTTACTTGATTCTTGTGTTAAGGAAGTAAAAAACTAAAAAATTAAAGAAAGATTTTAATACAAAAAAAGTAGAATTGTGAAAATATTTCTTTATATATTTGTTAAAGGTTTCTTATGAAAAAAGATGTTCGTGCTTTATTCTTGGAGTTCTTTCAAAGCAAAGGGCATAAGGTTTATGAATCAATGCCTTTGGTGCCTGATGATCCCACTTTGCTTTTTACCAATGCAGGAATGGTGCAATTTAAAGATGTTTTTACCGGAAAAGTGCCTACTCCAATCCCAAATATTGCTACAAGTGCTCAGCTTTGTATTCGTGCGGGTGGAAAACATAATGATTTAGAAAATGTCGGTTACACTTCAAGGCATCACACGCTCTTTGAAATGCTAGGAAATTTTAGTTTTGGTGCTTATTTTAAAAAAGAAGCTATTGCGTATGCGTGGGAATTTGTAACGGAAGTTTTAGGTTTTAGCAAAGAAGTGCTTTATGTTACGATTCATGAAAGTGATGATGAAGCGTTTGAATTATGGAAAGAACATATTGATTCTAGTCGCATTAAAAGAATGGGCGATAAAGATAACTTTTGGCAAATGGGTGATACAGGACCTTGTGGTCCTTGTAGTGAAATTTTTGTAGATCAAGGTGCAGAAAAATTCAATGGTCCAGAAGATTATTTTGGGGGTGATGGTGATCGATTTTTGGAGATTTGGAATCTTGTTTTTATGCAATATGAAAGAGATGTTGAAGGGAATTTAAATCCTCTTCCAAAGCCAAGTATTGACACAGGAATGGGATTAGAGCGCGTTATGGCATTATTAGAGGGCAAGAGTAGCAATTTTGATTCTTCTCTTTTTATGCCTTTGATTGCGAGAGTTGAAGAAATTGTTGGACAAAAGTATTTTTATGAAAGTGGCGCGAGTTTTCGCGTTATAGCCGATCACGCTAGAGCAGTTGCATTTTTACTTGCACAAGGTGTAAATTTTGATAAAGAGGGCAGGGGCTATGTGCTAAGAAGAATCTTGCGTCGTGCTGTTAGACATGGGTATTTATTGGGAATGAGAAAACCATTTGTCTATGAAGTTTTAGAAAGCGTGTGCGAGAATATGGGTAGTCACTATCACTATTTAAAAGAAAAAAAAGAAATCATAAAAACACAATGTAAAGCTGAAGAAGAGCGGTTCTTTGAGACTTTGGAAAATGGTATGAATCTTTTTGGCAAAGAGCTTGAAGCACTCAAAAAAGAAAAATCAAAGGCTCTCTTTAGTGGAGAAATTGCCTTTAAACTCTATGATACTTATGGTTTTCCGCTTGACTTAACACAAGATATGCTAAGAGAAAATGGCTTTGGTGTGGATATTGATAGCTTTGAAGTGTGTATGCAAAAACAAAAAGAACAAGCCAAAGCAAATTGGAAAGGAAGTGGAGATAGTATTCAAGAGGGTGATTTTAAAGCATTGCTTTCAAAATTTGGAGAAAATGTTTTTATTGGTTATGAATGTGCAAAATCTAAATCCAAAATTTTAGCTTTGCTTGATGAGAGTTTTAAGGAAGTTAGAACCTTGCAAGGTAAGGGCTATGTGATGTTTGATAAAACACCGCTATATCCGCAATCTGGAGGTCCTATTGGTGATAAAGGAAGAATCTTACAGCAAAATGAAATTGTAGCAACCATTACAGATACCAAAAAATACTTTGGATTAAATATTTCTATGCTAGAAACTTTAAAGCCTCTAGAAGTAGGGCAAGAAGTTTGGATAGAAGTAAGCAAAGACAGATTAGAGATTGCCAAACACCATAGTGCAACTCATTTATTACACAAAGCCTTAAGGGAAGTCTTGGGAGAGCATATCACACAAGCAGGAAGTTTGGTTGAATCTAATCGTTTGCGCTTTGATTTTTCTCACCCCAAAGCACTAAGTTTTGAAGAGTTAAATAAAATTGAATCATTAGTAAATGAAAAAATCCTTGAAGCTAATCCACAAATTTGCGAAGTTATGGGTATTGAAGCTGCCAAATCCAAGGGGGCTATGGCACTTTTTGGAGAAAAATATGGAGAAAATGTAAGGGTTATTAGTTTTGGTGATTCAATTGAGTTATGCGGCGGTATCCATGTGGAAAATACGGCTAATATTGGAAGTTTTTATATTACTAAAGAAAGTGGTGTAAGTAGTGGAGTTAGAAGAATCGAAGCGGTGTGTGGTAAAGCAGCATACTACTATGGAAAAGAAGCTTTGAGTGAAATAGCCGCCGCAAAAGAGGCGCTAAAGACGCAAAATTTGCTAGAGGGTATCAAAAAGCAAAAAGAGCAAATTAAACACTTAAAATCTCAAGGTAGTAATGCCAAAAGCGAAATTAATAATCTAAAAATCCAAGAGATTAATGGAATTTCTATGGTGATTCAAAGCTTTAGTGGTGGTAATATTAAGGAGATCATCGATGAAATTAAAAATAAATATGAAAAAGTGATTATTTTGCTTATTGATGATGCTGGTAAAATCGCTGCTGGGGTTAAAAATGCTCCTATTAAAGCAGGAAATTGGGTTAAAGAAGTCGCTAAGGTAATGGATGGTAATGGTGGCGGTAGAGATGATTTTGCCACAGCCGGTGGTAAGGCGCTAGATAAGATAGAAGAAGCACTAAAAAAAGCAAAAGAATTTGTGCTACAATACCTATCATAAAGTTTTCTAAGGAAAAAAATGCAAATAGGGAATTTTGGATTTTATTCACAAAACAATCTTAATGTTTGGAAAGAAAAAACAAATATTTCTCAAAATTTAGAAACTAGTTCAAAATTTAATAAAGATTCTAGTGTTCAAAATACAAATGAAGACAAAAATAAAAATAAAAATAAAAATACACAAAATATCAATGGCAAAGAGCTTGAAGCTGATGAAGTGCAGTATGTGCGCGAACTAGAAAGCATTGATAGAAATGTTAAAGCCCATGAAGCAGCGCATATTGCAGCAGGAGCAGGTGTAGTTAGTGGGGGAGCAAGCTATGGATACACAAGAGGACCT
This sequence comes from Helicobacter colisuis, assembly GCF_023646285.1. Classification (NCBI taxonomy): domain Bacteria; kingdom Pseudomonadati; phylum Campylobacterota; class Epsilonproteobacteria; order Campylobacterales; family Helicobacteraceae; genus Helicobacter; species Helicobacter colisuis. Next base: position 199,116 of record NZ_JAMOKX010000003.1, read on the forward strand.
GATGGCAAAATGTATGCTACTTCTGGAGAGGTGCCTATCTCAATAAAAAAGGGTAGCACTCCTGAGGAAACTATTCAAAATGCAAGACAGATTGTAGCAGCCGCTATGGCACCTGCTGATCCAAGTCCGCAAGACTATAAAGTCGCAGCTAGTGCTATGCAGATGGAAAGCCAAGCTCGAACAGAACAAGCTCAAGAACGAGCAAAAGAAAATGAGGAGCTTCTTAAAAAACAAGAAGAACAAAAACAACAAGAGGATAAAAAAACATTTTTTAATGATAAAAAAAGAGAATACGCTCTGCAGATTTACACACAAAACCAAAGCGCCTATCAACCTAGAGTTGAAATTGCAGGATAAATATAATATACTTTTTAGCTTTTATCCATTGTTTTAATAAAAGTTACATTTTAGCCTTTTTTTTGAAGTGTTTTTTAAGTATATTTTGCACTAAGCTAAATACAAAGAAAGAATATATATAATCTAGGAAATTTTAAATTTTGGGGATAGTGAGATGATAAAAATTACCGAAAATAGTCTAAGAGATGGGCACCAATCTTTGCTTGCAACAAGAATGCGAACAGAAGATATGATGGAAGCTGCTAAGATTTTTGAGCAAATAGGTTTTTATAGCGTAGAAGTATGGGGAGGTGCGACTTATGATACTTGTTTGCGCTACCTTAAAGAAGATCCTTTTGAGAGACTTGCTACTTTTAAAGAAATTTTCAAAACCACTCCCATTCAAATGCTTTTAAGGGGGCAGAATCTTATTGGTTATCGCCATTATGCTGATGATGTTGTTTGTGAATTTATTAGGCTTAGTGCGCAAAATGGAGTAGATATTTTTAGAATCTTTGATGCACTTAATGATATAAGGAATCTTAAAACTTCCATAGAAGAAGTTAAAAAGCAAGGCAAACACGCACAAGGTGCAATTTGCTATACTACTTCTCCTGTGCATACCATTCCAAATTTTGTAGAATTTGGCAAAGAACTTGCAAAAATGGGATGCGATTCTTTAGCTATTAAAGATATGGCAGGATTGCTTACTCCAAATATGGCTTATGAGCTTACCAAATCTTTAAAAGAAGAAGTGGGATTGCCTTTAGCGCTTCACACTCATTCTACAGCTGGTTTTGCATTTGGATCTCATCTCAAAGCAATAGAAGCAGGAATTGATATTGTAGATTTGTCCAATTCAGCACTTGCTGAGGGCACAAGCCATCCTTGCACACAATCAATGGTTGCCACACTCAAGGACACTCAATGGGATAGCAAATTAGATTTGTCTTTAATGGAAAAGGCAGCTGAAATCCTAAAGAAAAACCGCAAAAAATACAAAAAATTTGAATCACCTTATAATCAGATTGATACGCGTGTGCTTGTTAATCAAATCCCTGGTGGTATGATTTCTAATATGGCTAATCAATTAAAAGAGCAAAATGCTTTGGATAAAATGGATGAAGTTTTATTAGAGATTCCAAATGTGAGAAAAGATTTTGGTTATCCACCACTTGTTACACCATCAAGTCAAATTGTAGGAACTCAAGCTGTCTTAAATGTCCTTACTCAAACGCGCTACAAGACGCTTACCACAGAATCAAAAAATATTATCAAAGGCTATTATGGTAAAACTCCTGCACCAATTTCTCAAGAATTAATTCAAAAAATTAAAGCCGAAGGTGGAGAGATTATTACGCAACGCCCAGCAGATAAGCTACTTCCAGAAATGCCAAAAGCCATAGAAGAATCCAAAGGATTTGCAAAAAGTCCAACTGATATTATTTCTTATGCGATTTTTGGAGGTATTGCAAAAACCTTTTTAGAAGAGAGAAACCAAGGAAGTTTATTACCAGAAGCCTTAAGTACTTTTGAAGATGAGAATAATCCTATGCCAAAAGACTTTATGATTAACTTGCATGGAGAGAGTTATCATATAAAAGTTGAAGGAAGTGGTTCTAAAGATGAAGAAGTGAGACCTTTCTTTGTTCGCGTTAATGGGGATTTACGAGAGGTATTTATAACTTCTAATGAAATTAGCACAGAAAAAAGAATTAATAAAAATGGCGATTCTTTGCCACAAGCAAGTTTGCCTGGACATATCATCTCTCCAATGCCTGGGAATCTCACAAAATTAAGGGTAAAAGTGGGGGATATTATTAAAGAGGGTGATGTGGTAGCCATTGTAGAAGCAATGAAAATGGAAAATCAAGTTCTTGCCACAAAAGGTGGGGAAATCAAAGAAATCTATGCTAAAGAAGGGCAACAAATCGATGCCAATTTAGCCATTATGCTTGTGGAATAATGCAAACGCTAAGTGTTAGTGAATTAAACTCACAGATTAAAGGTTTGCTAGAAGCGACCTTTTTGCAAGTGAGTGTGTGTGGAGAAGTGAGTAATTGCACTTATCATTCTAGCGGACACATTTATTTTTCAATTAAAGACAAAGATTCCATACTCAAATGTGTGATGTTTAGGGGAAATGCGCGTTATTTAAAATTTAAAATTGAAGATGGTATGGATTTGACTTTAAATGGGGGTATTACTCTTTTTATTCTGCGTGGAGAATATCAGCTCAATTGTTTTAGCGCAACTCCAAGCGGAGTAGGTGAGCTTACACTAGCTTATGAACAACTCAAAAAAGAATATGAGAAAAAAGGTTATTTTTTAAACAAAAAACCTCTTCCAAAATTCCCCAAAAAAGTAGGGCTAATCACTTCTAAAAGTGGTGCGGTTTTGCACGATATGCTAAGGGTTGCAAACAAGCGATGGAATCTAGTAGAGTTTATTTTATTTGATACTTTGGTGCAAGGGGAGGGTGCTAAAGAAAATATTGTCAAAAATATTCAAATAGCCGATTCTTTAAATCTTGATTGCCTTATCTTAGCTAGGGGTGGTGGGAGTTTGGAGGATTTATGGGCTTTTAATGAGCCTTTGGTGAATGAAGCAATTTTTTTAGCAAAAACCCCTATTATCTCTGCCATTGGGCATGAGCCAGATGTAGTTTTGAGTGATTTTGTTGCTGATTTGCGCGCACCAACGCCTAGTGCTGCTATGGAAATATTATTGCCCGATAAAATAGAATGGCTTATGCGGCTTGATTCTATGCAAAAAATTATGGAAGATAAAATTAAAGGTTTTTTGGAGAAAAAAAATAAAAAACTAGAGTATTTGAGAGTTTTATTGCAAAAAAACTCTTTTTTTGAAAAAATTAAAAATCACAAACAGCAACTTTTAACTTTGCAAAAATTTCTTACACAAGCCATTGAATCAAAAATAATTCCGCATCGCTATGCCCTAGAATCAACCCCTTTAATTTTGGATCAAAAAATAACCAAAATTCTAACAAATAAGATTAATCAAATTACACTTTTAAAAACAAAACTAGAATCTAAAAATCCACAAAATAATCAAAAAAAGGGATATGTTTATGCGAGTTTTCAGGGCAAACCTATTTTGAAACTTAGCAAAATCAAGCCAAATTGTCTATTAACCCTAGAAGATTTGAGTGCAAGTGTGGAAGTTCAAGTTTTAAATAAAAAGCTTATTACTTAAAATTATCTTCAAACCAAGCAGCAATTTCACTTCGTATAGTTTGCTTAAGCGTGATTCCAGCTAGAAAATCAGAATTTTTAGCCTTATTTAGCAAAGTTACCAAGCCATTACGATATTTGCTTAAATAGGGGTGATCAATTTGTGCAGGATCACCTAAAAAAACAATTCTAGAATCTTCTCCCATTCTTGTCCCAACAAGCTTAATAGTTGCATTAGAAGCGTTTTGTGTTTCATCAAAAATTACAAATTTTTTAGCAATACTTGTTCCACGCAAATGCGCAATATCCATAACTTCAATATTATGTTTTTGAATAAAATATTCTGTTGCTTCCTTGTTTAATACGCTATTGGCGTTACCTTTGTATTCAATTCTTTTAGCCAAAGATTCTTTTTGCATTTTGGTAATCATAAAATTAATAGCGCTAAAGAGAGGATACATAAAATAATTTAATTTTTGTCCTTCATCACCTTTGCGAAATCCAAGTTCCGCTTCTTTGTCATTAGCAGTAATAGTATTTCGCATATAAACAATTCCATTAATTTCCCCCTTTTTTAGCAAATGCAATCCTGCTTGAAGTGCAATGAGTGTTTTCCCACTCCCTGTAGCGCCACTGCAAATAGTTACTTTGTTTTTAGGGTGAGTTAAAAGAGAATAGAGAAATTTTTGCTCTAAATTGATGGGATTAATATAAAGCTTATCTTCTAAAATTTTATCAAAATTTAATTCCACAAATTCATTATTTAGCTTCACTCCATAGTGTCTCTTGCCAGTTTCATAAAGAGAGTTATCGGTATTATCTTCTTCAGTGATTTCAAATAAACTCCAATTTTTAAGCATTAAAAATTTAGAATCTCTCTCCAAAGAATCTTTAATGGAATTTTTGTGTGCTTTAAAGGAATATAGAAAGTTAATATCTTGTGGATTGTCGATTCTATCGCGCATAAGAGATTGAGAAATAAGATTATTGGAAATTGCATAAACTTTAAGGGAAATGTCATTAGTCAATAAAATTAAATTATAATCTTTAGCGATTTCTAGAATCCTAGCATCATTAAGTCCATAATCTAGGGCGTAAGTTTTGTATTTTGGACGATGAATGATATGTAGGGGAATTTTAATATTATTAGATAAAAAAGAAATGCAATGAATCTTGTCTTGATTAGTAGCTAAAAGTTCAGAATCTTTTGATTCATCACTTAAAACATTCCTAAAAAACTCTCTTGCAAAAAAACCACTTTGATTATTCAAATCTTTCTTTTTGTCTAATTCACTTAGGGTAACATCGCAAATAGCGATATGATTCTCGCCATTTTGATATAGAAAATAGAGATTTTCTATATCATCTAAAATGATAGAAGTATCAATAAGGTAAGTTTTATTCACTTATTGACAACCCTCACATTCAATGCTTCTATCAATTGCTCCAGTGCTAGTTTCTGCCTCAACGCTTTGGGATCTTAGATAATAAGTTGATTTTAGTCCCAATCTCCAAGCTAAGCTATAAATTTCATTAAGATAGCGACCACTTGCTTTATCTAAAGAAATAAAGATATTCATACTTTGCCCCTGATCAATCCATTTTTGACGAATTGCTGCAGCCTTAACAATAAGGGTTTGATCAACTTCATAAGCAGAAGTATAATAATTCCAATTTTCCAAACTAAGATTTGGTGCCACCACAGGAATTAATCCACTTAAATTTTCTTCAAACCATTTGCGCTTGTAAATAGGTTCAATAGTTTGAGTTGTCCCAACTAAAATAGAAATAGAGCTTGTAGGTGCGATTGCCATAAGATAGCCATTACGAATTCCTTTAGTTTTAACTTCCTCTCTTAAGTGATCCCAATCATAAACAAAGCCAAAAAGACCGCCTCTATCTACCAGTGCTTTTGCTTCAGAATTAGCTTTATCAATAGGGAAAATTCCTTTTGACCATGAAGAGTTTGCAAAATCATTATAAACACCTTTTTCTTGTGCAAGTTTGCAACTTGCATTAATTGCATTATAGCTAATCATCTCCATAATCTCATCAATTTTTTCTAGGTGCTTTTGACTACCCCATTGGATTTTACTTTCAGCAAGCATTTGCGCTTCACCCATTACTCCAAGTCCAATGGCACGAGTATCAAGGTTAGTTACTTTAACCTTGCGATTAGGATAGAAATTTAAGTCAATTACATTATCAAGCATTCTAATAGCCACAGGGACAACGCGTTCAATATCTTCTTTGGTATTGATTTTAGAAAGATTAATAGAAGCAAGGTTACATACAGCAGTTTTGCCATCTACAGATTCTCTTTGTGCGATGAATACCTTTTTGCCATTGATGCTATCTGTAGAAGTGATTTTATTAGATAGCTTAACAATACCACAATCTGTTCTAACTTCTTGATTCTCTTCATAATCCTCAATCGTGCCATCTTCAAATTCAACACGAATAAAACATTTATTAGGTTCAGTATTTTGAAAAATCTCTGTGCAAAGGTTAGAGCTTCTAATAATTCCAGTGTGTGAGTTAGGATTTGCCCTATTAGCATTGTCTTTAAAACACAAAAACGGAGATCCCACTTCAAAATAATTAGTTAAGATTCTTTTCCACAAATCTTTTGCTTTGATAGTTTCTTTGGGAATATCCGGATTATTTTCATATTCTATATAGCGCTTTTCAAATGCTTCACCATAAAGATTGGTTAAATCCGCACAAGTCAAAGCATCAAAAAGATTCCACAAACCATCTTCTGCAACACGCTTCATAAACAAATCTGGAATCCATAAAGCAGGGAATAAATCGTGAGTTCTGCGCCGCTCTTCTCCGCTATTTTTCTTAATATCCACAAAATCAAAAATATCACTATGCCAAGGCTCTAAATAGACTGCAATAGCACCTTTTCTAGTGCCTAGCTGATCCACTGCAATAGCAATATCATTAGTGATTTTCAAAAAAGGTATAACACCACCTGCGGCGTTTTTGTGCCCATCAATAAAGCTTCCCAAACCACGAATCTTAGAGAAATCCCAACCAATTCCACCGCCATATTTACTTAAAAGCGCCATTTCTTTATAAGAATCAAAAATTCCCTCGATATTATCAGGCGTGCTTCCAATATAGCAAGAGCTTAATTGGTGGCGCGGTGTTCGTGCATTAGATAGGGTAGGGGTGGCTGCCATCACTTCAAATTTTGAAAGTAAGTCATAAAATTGCTCTGCCCAATAAGTTGGATCTTTTTCGTTTTGTGCTAGAAACATTGCAATTGCCATAAACATATGTTGTGGCAATTCAATAGGCTGTCCTTTTTTATCTTTGAGCAAATATCTATCATAAAGTGTTTTGATACCAAGATAGGTAAATTGCAAATCTCTTTGAGGATCAATTTTTAAATCAAGCTTTTCAAGATTAAATTTTTCTTTCATTCCCTTGATGATTCGATTTTCTTTTTCACCAATCTCTAGATATTCTTTAAGGCTTTTATAACCATTAAATCCATTTACTCTATGATAAAGATCGTATAAAAACAATCTAGCCGCAACAAAAGTCCAATTAGGACAATCAATATCAATTTTATCTACGGCTGTCTTAATAAGCGTTTGTTGAATCTCTTCTGTGGTGATTCTATCGCGAAAATGTAATTTAGCATCAACTTCCAATTCACTTTGAGAAACCCCCTCTAATCCCACCACAGAATCGCGCGTATATTTTTGGATTTTGGTGACATCTAGTGGTTCGATTCTCCCATCTCTTTTAATAACTGTTAGCATACCTCTTTCCCCTATTTGTTTTTTCTTTTTCTTTGTGTTGGATCAAGCACTTTTTTCCGGATTCGGATATTTTTGGGAGTAACTTCCAAAATCTCATCTTCTTCAATCCATTCCAAAGCTCTCTCTAAATTCAAATCCCTTGGTGGAGTAAGCTTAATAGCATCATCACTTCCGCTCGCACGCATATTAGTTAAATGCTTAGCTTTAACAGGATTAACATCTAAATCATTTTCCCTTGAATGCTCTCCAATAATCATTCCCACATATACTTTAGTTTGTGGTGGTATAAATAAGATTCCTCTCTCTTGAATATTTCCTAGAGAAAATGGAGTGGCTTCTCCATTTTCCATAGAGATTAAAGCACCATTATTGCGCGTTTCAACATTGCCACTAAATGGGCGGAATTCTAAGAAACTATTATTCATCACGCCTTCCCCTTTAGTGTCTGTTAAAAACTCACTTCTATAACCTATTAATCCTCTTGCAGGAATTTCAAATTCTAACCTTGTATAGCCTTCCCCCATTGGATTCATTGCTTTAAGCTCGGCTTTTCTGCGTCCTAATTTTTCAATCACACTTCCAGAATAATCTTGAGGTGTATCAATCACTAAAGATTCAAAAGGCTCACATTTTTGTCCATCAATTTCTTTAACAATAACTTCAGGGCGTGAAATACTAAACTCATAATCCTCGCGTCTTAGATTCTCTGCTAGAATCGTGATTTGTAGCTCACCTCTACCGCTTACCTTAAACTTCCCTTCACCAAGCTCTTCAACTTTCATAGCGATATTTGTTTGCATTTCTTTTTCTAGCCGCTCTTTGAGTTTATTAGCTGTAACATGCTTACCCTCTAATCCAGCAAAAGGCGAATCATTAACTGCGAAATTAACACTCATTGTTGGTTCTTCTAAATGCATAGGATCAAGTGGAATAGGGTTATTAGGATCAACAATAGAATCACCCACATTAATAGAATGAAAACCTGCTAAAGCCACAATATCACCTGCTTGCGCTTCATCAATTTCGGTTCTTGCTAAACCATAAAAACCAATAAGTTTGGTAATTTTTCCTGTGATTTTCTCTCCATTGCTTTTTGCAAGCATTACATTTTCGCCTTTTTTAACTTTACCATTAAAGATTCTAGCAATCCCAATCTTACCTACATAATTATCATAATCTAAAGTAAAAATTTGAATTTGCAAAGGATTTTCTTTGTTTCCACTAGGAAGTGGCACATGCTCTAAAATTGCATCAAAAAGTGGTCCTAAGTCTTTTTTTTCATCTTCTAAGTTTTTGATTGCATAACCATCTCTTGCAGCAGCATAAACTACCGGAAAATCTAGCTGCTTTTCATTAGCTCCCATAGCAGCAAATAAGTCAAAAACTTCATCAATCACTCTATCTGGTTGCGCTGCTGGTTTGTCAATTTTATTTACAACTACAATAGGGCAAATTCCTAATGCAAGTGCTTTTTTGACAACAAACTTAGTTTGCGGCATTACCCCTTCTTGCGCATCTACTAGCAACAAAACACCATCAACCATTTTTAAAACACGCTCAACCTCTCCCCCAAAATCGGCGTGTCCGGGAGTGTCTATAATATTAATCTTGGTATCTTTATATCTAATAGCGGTATTTTTAGAGAGAATGGTGATTCCTCTTTCTTTTTCTATATCATTGCTATCCATTACGCGCTCATCGATTTGTTCGTGACTCGCAAAAGTCCCTGATTGTCTAAGCAACCCATCAACTAAAGTGGTCTTTCCGTGATCAACATGCGCGATAACTGCGATATTTCTTATTTCCTGCATACATTTCCTTAAACAATTGATTCTAAAAAGTTTTGGAATTCTAATTTAAAAATTCTTAATAAAAAATATTAGATTTTTATAATTTAATAGTATCTAAAAATGGAATATAAATTGCTTATTTAAAGACAATTAAATCTATTTTATGAATGGTTAAAGTTTAGCAATGATACCTACAATTAAAACAGAAAAAAGCGAACAAACAAGCCTTTTGTCAAAACATTCCAAAGATAAAGAAGATAAAGGAGATTTTGCAGAACTTTTTGGTTTATTAACACAAACACCAAAAACAGAATTACCTAATAGCAAAATCTCTAAAGTTATTAATAAAAAAGAAGCTATCCCAAGCTCATCAACGCAAAATGTAATACTTCAAGAATCCAATCTTAAAAATACAGATAAAAAATTACTTAAAACTACACAAATTCCTAACCCTAAAAATCCAAAGGAATTATTAGAATTTACCAAAGCACAAAATATTCAATCTAGTGTAAAAACCCTAAAAGACATTACCCAAATAGTCAATAAACTTCAACTTAATTTACAAAAAATAAGCATAATAAAAGATGAAGCCAGTAAAGAAGTTTCTATTAAAAATATCATCAATCCACACGAAGTGCAAATTTCACAAAAATCTACAAAAACTTTGCCAAGCAAACAGGCAAATAACCTTTTAAATATGATTTTGCAAGATAAAGAGTTGCTATCAAAAACAAATAAAAAAGCAGACACAACTTTAAACCCTAGCACAAAAGAAATAAAAGTTAAATCTGCAATTTTAGATAAAGAAATATTGCCAAAATCTACCAAAAATGTGGAATCAAATAAAAAAGCAGACACAATTTTAAACTCTAGCACAAAAGAAGAAAGCGATAAAACTACATTAAAAGTAAATGATTCTAAAAGCAAGGGTGATGAAATCATAACTGATTCTTTTAAGATTGATAAAGCCGATAAAGCATTAGATGTCAAAGAAAGCATTCAAAAAAATAATTTTAAGCAAGAAAATATTTTAGAAACTAAAGAAAAAATAGAGCTTACCCAAGAATCAAGAGAAAAAAATCAAATAAAAGCTCAAAAAATAGTTCAAGAAGAAAAACAATTACCAACAATTTTCAATAAAACAAAAAAAGACAAATTTGAAACTTCTTTTGGAAAACAATCTCAAAAAACTACCCAAGATTCAAGCAACAAATATGCTTTAGATGAAAAAGAGATTAAACAAAATGATGCCCAAAAAGTAAATTCTACTTCTATAAATCCTTCCAATATAGAAATACAAAAAACTCAAAATTTCATAGACAACTTATTGAAAATAGAGATTCCGCAAAAAACAAAAATTTTAAAATACGAAGAGTTTGAAAAAGAAACCAAAGAGAAAAAAACAGAAAAAATACATCAAGAAATTTACCAAAACATTTTGCAAAATCAAAATAATTTATTACTAAGCCCTAGAGAAACCTTTTTGCATTTTAGTGATAAATTAAGAGATGCATTGCAAAATTATAAACCACCTATTACTAAAATTTCTTTGGAGTTAAATCCAGAATCATTAGGTAGTGTAGAACTCACCATTACTAAAATGGGTGATAAGATTAATGTGCAAATTAGCTCTAATCAAAATGCCTTGCAACTTTTTATGCAAAATATGCAAGATTTTAAAAATCAGCTTAACAATGTTGGTTTTAGCGAAGTTACAATGGATTTTAAAGATATGAGTGGTAATAGTTTTTCGCAAAATAGTGGAGGAAATTTTAGTGATTCTAGACAACAAAACCCTAAGCAACAGCAAAAAGGGAACGAAAATGGCTTACAAATTTATCAACAAGCCGAGGAAACCAATAGGGAAATTTCTCATTTGGATTTAAGCTTTTCATATTATGCTTAAAAAGGAGCACAAAATGGCCATTTCAAGTATGAACAACTATTTAAATTATGCCTCTAGCGCAACTGCAAGAACAGCACAAACCAAAACAGGTGAAAATGATACCATACAAAACAATACAAACACTGATAATTCTACAGACAATAGCACAAATACCGACAACTCCACAGATAATAGCACAGGCAATACTAATAACGATAACAATGCTAATAACAATGGCAATGCTAATAATAATGGAAGTTCAGGTGGCAATGGTGATTCTGGTACAGGTGGTACAGGTGGAGTATTCCCCGGTGATACCCCTACTAAAGGGGAAGAGGATGATAACAATGGATTAGGCACAGAAGCTTTTATGAAATTGTTTTTAGAGCAACTTAAAAATCAAGATCCAACTGCACCAATGGAAACCCAAGAAATACTCACACAAACCGCGCAATTAACTCAAGTAGAGGCGCAAACTCAAATGAAAAATGCTATGGAGCAAATGACAAGCACAATGCAATCCATGCAAAGCACCAATGAAAAAACAATTGAAGCGCAACAAAAACTAATTGAAACGCAAGAAAAAATGCTAGAAACAATGGGTGTTTTAGCAGGAAGCATTCAAGATAGCAGTATTCTTGGTGGATACAATACTGTTGGTATGATAGGTAATATTGCCGAAACCCCTTACACTGCCCTTAATGTAGAAAAAAATGAAGCTATTAAATTTGAACTTTATTTTGATGAGCCTATTGATCCAACCAAAGGACAACCAAAGATTACAATTACCGATAAAGATAATAATGTGATTCGAGAGATTGACTTAGCACAAAAAGATGAAAATGGAAATTACATTTACCTTAACAAAGAAGGTTATGTAGAATTTGAATGGGATACAAGAGATAGCAAGGGTGCTTATGTGGGCAAGGGAGACTATGTAGTCAAAGCAGAATACAACCTAGATCCCAACACTAATCAATACAAAGAAACTCAACTTGGGAGAGGTGAAGTGCAAAGTATCTTGTTTGATTCTGGAGTGCCTTATGTGAAGTTAGGAGATCACTTAACAGTGCCAATTATTCATGTAACTTCTTATTATAAAAAAGACTAAGGGGGAAGCAATGGTAGGATCACTTTATAGCGGAATCAGCGGAATTAAAACCCATCAAACTGGTATTGATGTAACCTCTAATAATATCGCCAATGTTAATACTACAGGCTTTAGAGCAAACTCTCCAGAGTTTAAAAGTCTTTTTTCAACATATTTAAACCACATTAACTCTAATTCTCCTGTGTCTAATGACTATAACTATGGGACAACAATTAGTTCTAATGCAATTAATACTAATGATGGAACTTATGTTAGTGCTGATGGAGATTTCAATGTCGCTTATAGCGGAAAAGGTTGGTTTGTTGTAGGTTTAAATAAAAATGGTGAATTTGATGTAAAAAACCCTGATTATACTGGAGCACAACAAAATTATTTTACGCGTGATGGTTCTTTTAGCTTAGATGGAGAAGGGTATTTGGTTAATTCAAGTGGCTATTATATGTATGGGATTAATTTGGGAAAAATAGCTGCTGATGGTGCTTTAACAGGTGTGAATAATCTTGAGCAAGATTATGCTAATTTGGGCGGTTCTGTGTTAGAACCCATTAGAATCCCAAAAGAAATGCACTATCAACCAACACTAACAACACAAGTTAATCTCTCAGTAAATCTAAACCGCGCTCAAAACCCTAAAGGGATTACAATTTTACAAGATGAAAATGGCAATTTTAGTATGGATAAATTCCTAGCACTTGATATGAATTCTCTAATGGATTCAAGCGGAAAACTACTAGATGCCAAAAATTACAAAGATATTACTTTTAGTATCGAACAAAATGGAGAAATAATAGATTATACTTTCACTTATGGCGCAGAGGGTGAAAACGGCTTTAAAACTACAGGCGAGCTAATCACACTCATTAAAGAAAAGACTGGACTTGACTTAGCTTTGAAGCTTGATGAGCTAGGGAATCCGAGTGATTGTTCTTTATATCTTAGTAATAACACTATGCAAGAAATGAATTTAAGCATTAGTGGAAGGTTAGCTCAAAAACTAGGATTAAGCACCAATAATGAAACTCTAGAATCTGCTCTTCAATCTCAAGTAGAAACTTTTACAGATGACAAAAACTATCCTAATGGTGCTTATGTAAATTACAATGGAATTATTTTTCAAAGAAATGGAGAAGGGCAAGATGCAGGAAACCCTATTGATAATCCAGATTCTTGGACTTTAGTTGATTCTACTAAAGTAGCTAATTATAAAGAAAATTCGGAATACAATGAAGGAGATTTTATTGTTTATGAGGGCAAAATCTATCAAAGAACTGATATGCCAACTACTGAAGTAATGGACCCAGAAACAGGAGAACTTATTGCTCAAAATCCCGCAGAAGACACAAATGCGTGGAAAGAAATCGGAGAAAATACAAGAGGAATGATTACAGAATATGAAGCGGGGACTACTTATGAAGAAAATGCAATGGTTACTCTTAATGGAATTCTCTATCAAAAAACAAATGGAGCAGGTGATACAAATCCTTTAGAAGATGCAAGTGGCTGGAGAGTCTTAATGACTGATTCCCTAGATAGCACACAGCTAAATGTCGCTACTTATGAGACTAACACAGAAGTTTATAGCGATTCTGGTGAGAAGTTTATACTCAAAAGTCAATATGTTTTACTAGAGCAGGGCGATCAAACAGCAACTCCACCTATTAATGAAAGATGGGAAGTAAAAAGTGCAATCTATGATAGCACTGGCAAAACAATGATAAGCGAGAATCCAGTTTTTAGCGAAATCTCTTTTAACGCAGATGGCACTCCTAATGCCGCACCTTTTGAAGTCGCTTTTCAAAATGGCAGCATTCAAGTCAATCTAGCTCAAAGTGATGATGGAAAATTTTCTAGCAATTTTGCTTATACAGATTCAGCACTTAAATCTGCTACACAAGATGGAACATCTTCAGGAATTATGAATAATATTGTTATTAATGAAGATGGAATTATCTTAGTAAATTTCACAAATGGGAAAGTTGAACCTATAGGCAGAATAGGAATCGCTGCTTTTGTAAATGACCAAGGCTTGAGCAAAATAGGGGGAAATCTCTTCAAGATGAATGCAATGACAATCAATGGAGAAACTTCCGTAGTAAGCGGACCGCCTTTGTTAGCGTGGGAAGAAACAGGCAATACAAGTTTAAAATACGGACAAGTGCTTGATCATATGCTTGAGACAAGCAATGTAGATACAGGAACAGCCCTTACTGATTTAATTGTCTATCAAAGAGGCTATCAAATGAGTGCAAAATCAATCACCACAGCCGATCAATTAATGCAAGAAGCTATCCAGCTCAAACGCAGTTAATCCCTAAAGCAATGAAATAATAAAATTTTAAAATTTTATTATTTCTATCGCCCAAATCTTAGCTTTTATTTTCTCTCAAATATTAATGCAAATTTATGCTAGAATCATTTTTACAAGATTAAACTAAAGGCTTATTTTGTTTTTCAAATTCAAACTCCAAAATTACAAGCGTTGTGAAAAATGCTCTAAAGAAAGCCCAGAAGATGATGCGAAGTTTTGCATATTTTGTGGAAAAGAGCTAAATCACCCAGCCAAACAAAAGCTACTTTATATTTATGATAAAAATCCGGCAATCATAGCGGCATTTCTAGCCAAAATGGCAAAACTTGATAACGCTTCAATCTCGCACGATTTATCTAGATTCATCTCTTCCTTGCTTGATAAGATTGACTTGTTTTATTCCAAAGATTATGGCGATTTTAGAAGCTCTTATGCAGAGATTTTTGCACTTGAAAAAAGCGGTGGTAGAAGCATTAGCAAACTTTGTTCTTGTATGCGTATTTCAAGTCAGCAAGAAGTGGATTTTTTGATATGTATTTTGCTTGATCTTGCCTATTTTGATAAACAAATGAGTGATAGTGAAAACACTCTAATAGAGAGCATCATCATAGGGCTTGGACTAAATCTCATAGTTTTTAGAGAGCTAAAGATAAAATACGAACAAATCTATCATTTTACTTCAAAAGAGCAGAATCGCCAAAAGCAAGAAAATGATTCTAAAATCACTCTAAAACAAGCCTATGAGATTCTAAAATCACGCGAAGATGATGACTTTGAAACAATCAAGAAAAACTATAGAAAACTCGCTAGAGAATATCACTATGACAATCTCTATTCTAAAGAACTTCCACCCGAGCTTTTAAAAATAGCCCAAGAAATGATGAAAAAGATTAATCTAGCCTATGAAATCATAAAAGAAGCAAGGGGAGTGTGATGCTTATTTGTAGTCGCTGTCATACCAGAAATTTGGATATAGCTAGTTTTTGCAAAGAATGCGGAAGTAATGATTTATACGATCCACAAGCAGAAGAAAAACGCGAAAAAGAAAGGCAAAGACAAGAAGAGCTAAAAAGAGCAGAAGAAGAAAGACAAAGGATACAAGAAGCAAAAAGGCAAAAGGCTAGGGAAGAAAGAGAAAGAAGAATCAAACAAACCAAAGAATTTTTCAAACAAAATAAATATAAACTCTTAATTAGCGGCTTTGTTTTGGTTTTAGCGATTCTAGTGAGTTTGTATCAGTATTACTATGGCGGAAAATACAGCAGGGTTTATATGAGTAACCTTGAGAAACAATGCTACGCTAATGATGAGAAAAGCTGTGAAATGCTCCGCAATATCTACAAAGAAAAATGCGATGGGGGCGAAAAAGGAGCTTGTCTCAATGCCTTTATACACAACCACAAAGATTTAAAAGCTATCAAAGTCAATGATAAGTGGAATCTTGTCAATGAAAACAACGAAACCATAGCTAACGATACAGATTTAATGCAAAGTTATGCGCCGGTTGAACTCAATTGGAAATATGGCTTTATAGATAAAAGTGGAAAAATTGTCATCAAACCACAATTTGATTTTGCTTGGAGTTTTAGCGAAGGATTTGCAGTAGTTAAACTTGATGGAAAATGGGGCTATATCGATAAAAGTGGAAAATTTATTATAGAACCACAATTTGATTTTGCTTGGAGTTTTAGCGAAGGATTTGCAGTAGTTAAACTTGATGGAAAATGGGGCTTTATAGATAAAAGTGGAAAATTTATTATAGAACCAAAATTTGATGATGCT